>CAKURW010000079.1 GCA_934675795.1 uncultured Collinsella sp. | reverse complement strand
ATCATCAGTGCCGAGGACGAGCAGGCGATTGCCAAGGGCCTGACCGGAATCGAACAGGATATCGATGCCGGCAACTTTACCTTCGACATCAACGATGAGGACATTCATATGTCCATCGAGAGCGAGCTGACGCGTCGCATCGGCGAGGCTGGCAAGCGCTTGCATACTGGGCGTTCGCGCAACGACCAGGTGGCGACCGATACACGCCTGGGCGTCAAGGCGCTGGCCAAGGAGCTCATGGAGGCCAATCTTGAGCTGCGCCATGTGCTGGTGGATGCGGCCAAGAAGTACGACAAGGTGATTCTGCCGGGCTACACGCACATGCAACATGCTCAGCCCGTGCTGCTGTCGCATCACCTGCTGGCGTATTCCTGGATGTTCGCGCGCGACTTTACGCGTTTGAAGGCCGCCTTTGATGCTGCCGACAACTGCCCGCTGGGTGCCGCTGCGCTTGCCGGTACGAGCTATCCGCTCGATCGCCAGATGACGGCTGCCGAACTTGGCTTTGCGGGCGTGATCCCCAACTCGCTCGATGCCGTTTCCGACCGTGATTTTCTGCTCGATCTGCATTACGCCGGATCCGTCATGGCGATGCACCTGTCGCGTCTTTCCGAGGAGATCGTACTGTGGTCGAGCTCCGAATTTGGCTTTATCACGCTTTCCGACTCGTACTCCACTGGCTCGTCCATCATGCCGCAGAAGAAGAACCCCGACTTTGCCGAGCTTATCCGCGGCAAGAGCGGTCGCGTGTACGGCAACCTGGTGCAGCTGCTGGTAACCATGAAGGGCCTGCCGCTTGCTTATAACAAGGACTTGCAGGAGGACAAGGAGGGCGCGCTCGATACCGCCCATACGCTCATGCAGTGCCTGTCCGTTATGGCCGGAATGATTTCGACTTGGACCGTCAACGAGGATGCCATGGCGCGCGAGTGCGGCGTGGGGCACCTTGCCGCCACCGATGTTGCCGATTACCTGGCCAAGCGTGGCCTGCCGTTCCGCGAGGCACATGCCGTGGTGGGCCATCTGGTCCTGATGTGCGAGAAGCGCGGCTGCAATCTTGAGGACCTGCCGTTTGAGGTGTTCCAGGAGGCAAGCCCGCTCTTTGAGCGCGACATTACCGAGGCGCTCGATATCCCGTCGATTGTCGCCGCGCGCACGACCGAGGGCGGCACCGCTCCTGCCGCCGTTGCCGTGCAGTTGCAGCGTGCCGAGGCACAGCTCGTGGCTGACGAGGGCGTGTTTGGATCGCTGACCAAGGTCGTCGAGATGGGTCACGGGGCAAAGTAGAGGTTTGGCTGAAGCCGTTTTGGCCATGTATTGATAAATCGTTTTCGCTTTACGGGCGCCTGCTGATGTGGGAGCCCGTATTTTGTTGCTATGGGGGAGGGGCTTGTCGAGAACTTCTGTAGGACCTTTGGGCAGGTTGTGAAGGGGATACGTTCGCGGGCGGCAACCGACCGCCTGCTCTGTTCGGCGCGGTTGATGGGCGGTCGGATGGTACTCTGATCGGGCTTCGAAACAGAAGTGACACATATGGAGCGCTTTAATAAATTGCAACGTTTCAATAAACAGCTTTTTGTTT
>CAKURW010000078.1 GCA_934675795.1 uncultured Collinsella sp. | reverse complement strand
GATAGTGGACGAGATAGTCGAGAAGCGCGGCCTCAAGAAGGAGTAACATCGGGACTTGCAGCGACGGACCTCAGGACGCTCTTACACCACGTCTACGCGCGCCACCCGCGCGTAAGCCGTGAAAGCGGTATTTGGGGCTGTTTTGGCTGTTACTAAAAGGGTAACAGTACTCATATTTGCCATTTTTTGCCCACGGGGCCTCGAAAGGGCTGTCAATCAGGTCCCAGGGGAGGCGGTTTGAGGGTCGCAGAACAAAAAAACGGGGGCACAGGTTGTCCTGCGCCCCCGTTCTCGGGCGTTATTCGTTCCCTGCGGCAGAATTTACGCCGCCTCGTCGAACTGCGAGTTGTACAGGTCGGCGTAGAAGCCACCCTGGGCGAGTAACTCGTCGTGCGTGCCCTTCTCGACGATGTCGCCGTCGCGAATTACCAAGATCACGTCGGCGTTGCGGATCGTGGACAGGCGGTGCGCGATGACAAAGCTTGTACGGCCCTGCATCAGCGCATCCATGGCGCGCTGAATGAGTTCCTCGGTGCGGGTATCGACGTTGGAGGTCGCCTCGTCCAGAATCAGCGCCGGGCGGTCGGCCAAAATGGCACGGGCGATGGTCACGAGTTGGCGCTGGCCCTGCGACAGGTTGGTGCCTTCCTCGTTGATCATAAAGTCGTAGCCGCCGGCGAGCGTATGGATAAAGTGATCGCAGCGTGCGGCGCGTGCAGCGGCTTCGACCTCGGCATCGCTTGCATCGGGGCGTCCGTAGCGGATGTTCTCGCGGATGGTGCCGTTAAACAGCCAGGTATCCTGCAGCACCATGGCAAACTCGCCGCGCAGCGCCGCGCGGTCCCAGTCGCGCACGTCGACACCCTCGACGCGCAGCGAACCGCCGTCCACATCGTAGAAGCGCTGCAGCAGCTTAATGAGCGTGGTCTTGCCGGCGCCGGTAGGACCGACGATGGCGATGGTCTGGCCGGGCTGCGCCTCGCAGCTAAAGTCGTGGATGATGGTCTTGTCGGGCGTGTAGCCAAACTTGACATGGTCAAACTCCACGTGGCCGGGGCGCTTTTCGGGAATCTGCGCGTCGGCCTTCTGCTCCTCCTCGGGCGCGGCCAGGAACTCAAACACGCGCTCGGTGGCGGCGGCCATCGACTGCATCGTGTTGCTCACGTTGCCCAGCTGCTGCACGGGCTGCGTAAAGTTGCGAACGTACTGGATAAAGCTCTGGATGTCGCCGGGCGTGGCATTGCCGGTCAGCGCGAGCTGCGCACCCACCACGACGACGCCCACGTAGCCCATGTTGCCCACCAAGCTCATAAGCGGCATCATCAGGCCCGACAGGAACTGCGAGCGCCAGCCACTAATAAAGAGGCGGTCGTTTTGGCGGTCGAATTCCTCGATCGAGGCCTCGGCGCGGTCGAACACCTGGATGACGTTCTGGCCGGCAAAGTCCTCCTCGATGATGCCGTTGACGGCGCCCAGAACCTGCTGCTGCTCGCGGAAGTACGGCTGCGAGAAGTGAATCATCACCATCAAGATAATCGCGGCGGCCGGCAGCGTGAGCACGGTGACGCCGGTAAGCGGCAGACTGATCGACAGCATCATGACGAGCACGCCGATAATCTGCGTTACCGACGTGATAAGCTGCGTCACGCTCTGGTTGAGCGACTGACCGAGCGTATCGACGTCGTTGGTGATGCGGCTGAGCACGTCGCCCTTGCTGTGGCCGTTGAAGTAGCTCATCGGAACGACAGCAATCTTGGCGGCGATCTCCTTGCGCATGCGATAACAAATCTTTTGCGTGACGCCGGTCATGAGCCAGCCTTGGATCAGGCTGCAGGCAGAGCTCGCTAGATACAGACAGAGCAAAAAGCCGAGCGTCTTGGCGATCCAGGCAAAGTCGACATCGCCGGTGCCGTTGACCTTGGCGACCAAGCC
>CAKURW010000077.1 GCA_934675795.1 uncultured Collinsella sp. | reverse complement strand
GGCGCCGTTCCTAACGAGCGCGATGTGGTGAAGGGCGATGCCAAGATCGCCTGCATCGCCGCGGCGTCCATCATGGCTAAGGTCACGCGTGACGAGATGATGGTCGAGTACGACGCTGAGTATCCCGAGTACCATCTGGCCGAGTCGAAGGGCTATGCGAGCCCCGAGCACATCGAGGCCATTCGAAAACATGGACTTTGTCCACTGCATCGTGTGAGCTTTTGCGGAAACTTTCTGCAGACTGAGCGCCTTTTCTAGGTCAATTGTGGAGACAGGGACCTCTGGGGTTTTATAAACCTGCTGGTAGCGGGCCGTATGCAACACCATTGTTGCGTACGGCCCGTTTTTTGACGGCATTTGGTCAGCTTTTGGTTAGCTTCCGGTACTTACCCGCATGAAAGGTGCCCTCATCATCGGGGCACTGCAGTGTGCGGGAAAGGAGACCCCATGAGTGCCGCAAGCAAAAAGAGCAAGACACAGCAGCTCAAGGAGCGTTGGGAAAACGGCGAGCTCGACTGCGGGGCGATGACGCCCGAGTTTATCAAGGGACTCAGTCCCCGCGAGCTGGGCATGCTGGGCGAGCTGATCACCATCGACTACTTTAACGAGCGCGGCTACACCTTGCTGGAGCAGGGTTATCGTTGCACCGAGGGCGAGGCCGACCTGGTGCTGCTCGATGAGCTCGACGATGTCGTGGTGATGGCCGAGGTCAAGACCAGACGCGTTGCGCTGGATTGCAGCACGCGGGTCTTTCCCGAGGAGGCCGTGGACGCCCAAAAGCAACGTCGCTACCGCCGCATCGCAAGTTGCTATCTCATGGAGCATTATCCGCTCAAGGCGATTCGCTTCGATGCCGTGGGCGTTACCATTCGCGGCGGGCATATCGCCGAGATCGAGCACCAGTACAACGCGTTCGATTGGCAGGTGTCGTGATGGCGTTCGAGACGTTTGCCGTTCACGCGGCCTGCATCCGCGGCGTCGAGGCGATTCACGTCACGGTCGAGGTCTCGCTTGCCGGCGGCGTTCCGGGCATTCAGATGCTCGGCATCCCGAGTATGGAGGTGATGGAGTCACGTGGTCGTATTCGCTGTGCGATGCGCTCCGCCGGGTTCGAGATCCCGCGCTCGGGCATTACGGTCAATCTGGCGCCCGGCGATATTCGCAAGACCGGTAGCGGCTTTGATCTGCCCATCGCCATCGCGGTCCTAGCGGCCGATGGTCAGATTCCCCGCGACAACCTCGATCGCTGCCTTATCGCCGGCGAGCTCGGCTTGGACGGTACGGTGCTTCCTGTCAAAGGCGAGGTGGCGTTTCAGCTATTGGCTCGCGACATGGGGCTGTCTTTTATCGCCGGTAGGTCCGACCAGCATGTGCCACTCGCGGGCGTGGATTGCGGCTTTATCGCGCATCTGTCTCAGCTTGCTCACGGCATGGGCGATGCCGCACGGCACTACTTGGATTCCGAGGGTGTCGAGGCGACCTTTGAGCCCGAGCTCGACTATGCAGACGTGCTGGGGCAGGAAGTCGCTAAACGCGGCATGGCGCTTGCGGCGGCAGGAGAACTCGGCTTGCTCATGATCGGGTCTCCGGGATCGGGCAAGACGATGCTCGCACGCCGTATGACCGGCATCCTGCCCGAGCTTTCCGTTGAGGATCAGCAGGAGGCACTGTGCATCCATTCGGTTTTGGGTGAGAACATTGATGGCTTGTTGGCGGGGCACCGCCCCTTCCGCAGTCCCCACCACAGTATTTCGACCGCAGGCCTTATCGGCGGCGGGCGCCCGGTGCGCCCGGGTGAGATCAGCCTTGCTCATGGCGGCGTGCTCTTTTTGGACGAGCTTGCCGAGTTTCCCACTGGCGTGCTGCAGACGCTGCGTCAGCCCATCGAGCGCGGCTACGTGAGGATCGTACGCGTCGACGGGGCTTTTACCTTCCCGTCGCGCTTTCAGCTGCTGGCTGCGAGCAATCCCTGCCCCTGCGGCTTTTTGGGCGATCG
>CAKURW010000076.1 GCA_934675795.1 uncultured Collinsella sp. | reverse complement strand
GGCGCCGTTCCTAACGAGCGCGATGTGGTGAAGGGCGATGCCAAGATCGCCTGCATCGCCGCGGCGTCCATCATGGCCAAGGTCACGCGTGACGAGATGATGGTCGAGTACGACGCCGAGTACCCCGAGTACCATCTGGCCGAATCGAAGGGCTATGCGAGCCCCGAGCATATCGAGGCCATTCGCAAACATGGACTTTGTCCGCTGCACCGCGTGAGCTTTTGCGGAAACTTTCTGCAGACTGAGCGCCTTTTCTAGGCCAATTGTGGAGACAGGGACCCCTGGGGTTTTATAAACCTGCTGGTAGCGGGCCGCGTGCAACGTGATTGTTGCGTACGGCCCGTTTTTTGTCGGCATTTGGTCAGCTTTTGGTTTGCTTCCGGTACTTACCCGCATGAAAGGTGACCTCATCATCGGGGCACTACAGCGTGCGGGAAAGGAGACCCCATGAGTGCCGCAAGCAAAAAGAGCAAGACGCAGCAGCTCAAGGAGCGTTGGGAAAACGGCGAGCTCGACTGCGGGGCGATGACGCCCGAGTTTATCAAGGGGCTCAGTCCCCGCGAGCTGGGCATGCTGGGCGAGCTGATCACCATCGACTACTTTAACGAGCGCGGCTACACCTTGCTGGAGCAGGGTTATCGTTGCACCGAGGGCGAGGCCGACCTGGTGCTGCTCGATGAGCTCGACGATGTCGTGGTGATGGCCGAGGTCAAGACCAGACGCGTTGCGCTGGATTGCAGCACGCGGGTCTTTCCCGAGGAGGCCGTGGACGCCCAAAAGCAACGTCGCTACCGCCGCATCGCAAGTTGCTATCTCATGGAGCATTATCCGCTCAAGGCGATTCGCTTCGATGCCGTGGGCGTTACCATTCGCGGCGGGCATATCGCCGAGATCGAGCACCAGTACAACGCGTTCGATTGGCAGGTGTCGTGATGGCGTTCGAGACGTTTGCCGTTCACGCGGCCTGCATCCGCGGCGTCGAGGCGATTCCCGTCACGGTCGAGGTCTCGCTTGCCGGCGGCGTTCCGGGCATCCAGATGCTCGGCATACCGAGTATGGAGGTGATGGAGTCGCGCGGTCGTATTCGCTGCGCGATGCGCTCCGCCGGGTTCGAGATCCCGCGCTCGGGCATTACGGTCAATCTGGCGCCCGGCGATATCCGCAAGACCGGTAGCGGCTTTGATCTGCCCATCGCCATCGCGGTATTGGCGGCCGATGGGCAGATTCCCCGCGACAACCTCGATCGTTGTCTTATCGCTGGTGAGCTTGGCTTGGACGGTACGGTGCTTCCTGTCAAGGGCGAGGTGGCGTTTCAGCTATTGGCTCGTGACATGGGTCTGTCTTTTATCGCCGGCAGGTCCGATCAGCATGTGCCGCTTGCGGGCGTGGATTGCGGCTTTATCGACCATCTGTCTCAACTTGCTCGCGGCATGGGCGATGCCGCGCGGCACTACTTGGATTCTGAGGGCGTCGAGGCGACCTTTGAGCCTGAGCTCGACTATGCCGACGTGCTTGGGCAGGAAGTCGCTAAACGCGGCATGGCGCTTGCGGCGGCAGGAGAACTCGGCTTGCTCATGATTGGGTCCCCGGGATCGGGCAAGACGATGCTTGCGCGCCGTATGACCGGCATCCTGCCTGAGCTTTCCGTTGAGGATCAACAGGAGGCGCTGTGCATCCATTCGGTTTTGGGTGAGAACATTGATGGCTTGTTGGCGGGGCACCGGCCCTTCCGCAGTCCCCATCACAGTATTTCAACGGCGGGCCTCATTGGCGGAGGACGCCCGGTGCACCCGGGTGAGATCAGCCTTGCTCATGGCGGCGTGCTCTTTTTGGACGAGCTTGCCGAGTTTCCCACGGGCGTACTGCAGACGCTGCGTCAGCCTATCGAGCGCGGCTACGTGAGGATCGTACGCGTCGATGGGGCTTTTACCTTCCCGTCGCGCTTTCAGCTGCTGGCTGCGAGCAATCCCTGCCCCTGCGGCTTTTTGGGCGATCG
>CAKURW010000075.1 GCA_934675795.1 uncultured Collinsella sp. | reverse complement strand
ACGATGCGCCAGGGCGTTGCCGTGAGCTCGGTCATGGAGTCGAACAAGTTGGCCAGGAGTTCCTGGCGCTTGTACGTGACGACAACGATGGCGAGCTTATCGATGGGGGCGGGAAGGGTTGAAGGCATGGGGCAATATATCCTTTCACGCGCGGCGCGCGAGCGCTGCGCGGAAGCTATCGAATACGTCCTTAGGACTGTCCTATTGTAAAGGCTCGGCGCACCTTGACGGCAAGCTTTGAATAAAACGCAGGAACCTGCCACGGGTGTAGCGGCTTTAGCGTCTGACGGCAGCTTGTCTATTGCCGCTTGAGCTTGCGAGCGATAAGGCTTCTAGCTACATCGATGATGAGAAGTGCCAGAGCAAAGACGATGCTAATGACGGTACCCGTGACGATAGATATAACTGCCGGGCTGTTTTGGCTGACCAGTATGTTTGCGAGCAACGTATTGAAGACGGGACGCCACAGGCTACTGGTGAGCGACTGCATCACATAGAAACCGAGCGTGGCGGTCGATAAGGTGACGATGGCACCTGCAGTCCGCGAATTGCCTGAGGCACTGCGTCGGGTAGCCGCAAAGAGCAGGGAGGCGGCAGCGAGGGCAAACGAGATCAGCGAGGTCGATTTGTAGGAGAGGGTTGCCATCGCCGTGAGGTTGCCGGTGAAGGAGAGTTCACCTTCCAGGATGGTGGTGAGCACCAAAACCGTTACGAGCAAGCACATGCCCAAGGCGTCCGCCCTTTCCGAATCCATGACATCGGTAACGTCGCGGAGTAGCCCGCCGATCAAAAACGCGACTACGTACGTGGTAGCACTCATGAGCTTCTGGAGCCAAGAAAACTCGCCGGCGCTTGTCGCACTCATGGCGGCTAAATACCCGTTAACAACAAATGTGAGGATGCCAACGGCGATGACCGTCGTCTTGTAGGTTTTCTGGGGGAGTCGACTCTTAGCCAGTCCAAACCATGGCGCCATGAAGACCGTGGCGGCATAGACCCAGATGAACTCAAGGCCTAGCGTGTACCAGTAGTGCGTGTTGAGGGTAACATCGGGAATGGGGGAGACGACCGTGGACCACGCGAGCGCCACGAGGCAATAGAACGCAGTGGGCAAGATGACCTTGCCCAGGCGCTGCGCCGTCCGTTGCATTTGCGACTTCCACGTTGCCCCACCGTCCCAAGCACTCGCGGCCGAGGCGATGAGAAAATAGCCCGAGATCATAAAGAAGACCTCGTTGGCCCAGCAGCCAAGCAGGTTAATAAAACCGAGCGCGCCGGAATAGGGGGACATCGCAAGTGGGGCATATTCCACGGCGCCGACGCAGACGGCTTGGAAGGTCCACTGAAAGGTGTGGAACACCGCGATGCCGGCGACCGCGACCAAACGCAGTGCTTCGATGGGTATGTTGCGTGCGGCTTTGGGCTGCATGACGTCCTTTCTTATCGGTTTGCCTCTGCGAGCTCCATAGATTATATAAACGCCCGCTAGCGCGCTGACCCTTTGATACCATGAAACGGCAGGTATTTCCTAAGGAGCACATTTGTCTACTAACGCCTCTGGCAGCCCTGTTCTGTCGCTGCTTATTCCCATTTACAATGTTCAGCGCTACCTGCGCGAGTGCCTCGATTCCGCCCTGGCGCAGACGCTCAAGGATATTGAGATCATCTGCATTAACGACGGGTCGACCGACAACTCGCCGGCGATTATCCGCGAGTATATGGAGCGCGATAGGCGCGTCAAGATGATCGATAAGGCCAACAGCGGCTACGGCGACTCGATGAACCGTGGCCTGGAGATGGCGCGCGGCGAGTACGTGGGCATTCTAGAGTCCGATGACTTTATGGCGCCCGACGCGCTGGAGAAGCTCGTGTCGGCAGCCGAGGGCTGCAACGCCGACTTTGCGAAGGCTAACTTTGACTTTTACTGGTCCAAACCCGAGGAGCGCCGCTCGCTGCACGAGATGTTTAGACCTCAGGACTGTGGCAAGCCAGTGCACCCGAGCGATACGACGCAGTTCTTTAAGCAAAAGCCGTCGATTTGGTCGGCCGTGTACCGTCGCGATTTTCTTGAGCGCAACGGCATTACGTTCCTGCCGACTCCGGGGGCATCCTTTCAGGACACGTCATTCGCCTTTAAGGTGATCGCGTGCGCCGATAAGGCTG
>CAKURW010000074.1 GCA_934675795.1 uncultured Collinsella sp. | reverse complement strand
GACTTCCATATGAATGGGTGACCAACTTTGTTGTTCGCAAGTGCGCGCATTTTACCGAGTATATGGTGCTCGGCATCCTGGCAACGCATGCCTTTGATTTTGAGGGCCGGCGCACCTTTGACGTGCTGCTGCCCACGGCGGTGTTCCTGCTGCTGATTCCTTCGATCGACGAGACGATTCAGCTCTTTGTGCCGGGACGCGCTGGCATGATCACCGATGTGATGATCGACTGCTGTGGAGCGGCAACGGGCGTTGTGCTCCGATATCTCTTACGGTCGCTGATGTGCGCCAAAAAAGCCGCCTAGGACGTATTGTTTGGTCCTAGGCGGCCTTTTTTATTTGAGGGCTTATATGAGTCGTGGTGGCGTCGTTCCGTAGGTCGGATTTGCCGGGCGCGCCACGCCCTGTGGGTGCGTCTGCTACTGAAGCGCCTGTGCGCCCAGGGCCAGGCAACCCATGATGCCCTGCTTGCCCTCGAGGCTGTTGTTGACAATATAGGAATCGATGTCGTTGACCTCGGGCGTGACGATATAGCCGTTGAGCATCTCGGCGCACTTTTTGCGTGCGAGCGGCACGATGGGGGTGTGGTCGGCCACGCCGCCGCCGATGATGATCTTTTGCGGTGCGTAGCACAGCGTGTAGGTCATGAGCGCCTGTGCCAGATAGCCTGCGAGCAGGTCCATGGCCTCCGGGTCATCGGCCATGTCTCCGGCGCTCTTGCCATCCCAGCGCTTTTTAACGCCAGGGCCGGCGATGAGGCCCTCGAGGCAGATGTCATGGAAGGGGCAGGCGCTATGCTCGCCGATGGTGTCGCGCGGGTCGCGCGTGACCAGGATGTGGCCGGCCTCGGGATGCATTTAGTGCCGGGCCGTACTTACCCGCGCGGGTTGATTTTATCACGTAGCGACTTGAGGTTCTCAAGCGCAGCGTTGAGCGTCTCGTCTCGCTTGGCAAAGTGGAAACGAATCAGATGGTTGACGGGCTCGCGGAAGAAGCTCGAGCCCGGAACGGCGCCCACGCCCACCTTGGAGGCCAAATCCTCACAGAAGTCGAGGTCGCTGTCATAGCCAAACTCCGAGATATCCATCATCACGTAGTAGGCGCCCTGCGGCACGTTGTGCTCAAGACCGATGCTATCGAGCCCCTGACAGAATAGGTCGCGCTTGGCGGTGTAGAGGTCGAGGACCTCCTGGTAATAGCTGTCGTCGAATTTGAGGGCGGTGACGACAGCTTCCTGCAGGGGAGCGGCAGCACCCACGGTGAGGAAGTCGTGGACCTTTTTAATGCGCTCGGTGATCTGGGCCGGGGCGATGGTGTAGCCCAGACGCCAGCCGGTGATGGAGTACGTCTTAGACAGCGAGCTGCAGCTGATGGTGCGCTCAAACATGCCGGGCAGCGTGGCCATGTACACGTGCTCGTGGGGCGCGTAGACGATGTGCTCGTACACCTCGTCGGTGATGCAGTAGGCGTCGTACTTCTTGCACAGGTCGGCAATAAAAGTGAGCTCCTCGCGCGTAAAGACCTTGCCACAGGGGTTGGACGGGTTGCATAGGACAATCGCCTTGGGATCGTTGTCGCGGAAGGCCGCCTCCAGGACCTCACGGTCAAAGTCAAAGGTGGGCGGGTTGAGCGGCACATAGATGGGCTCGGCCCCCGAGAGAATGGTGTCAGCGCCGTAGTTCTCGTAGAACGGCGAGAAGATGACGACCTTGTCGCCGGGGTTCGTGACCGTCATCATGGCGGCCATCATGGCCTCGGTGGAGCCGCACGTGACTACAATATTCTCGTTGGGGTTGACCGGCATGCCCATAAAGTGCTCCTGCTTGGCGGCGAGCGCCTCGCGCATGGCCTGAGAGCCCCAGGTGATGGAGTACTGGTGATAGAGCGGCTTGGGGTCGGTCGCGATGGTGCTGAGGCTCTCGAGCAGCTGTGCCGGGGGATCGAAGTCGGGGAAGCCCTGCGAGAGGTTAACGGCACCGTACTTATTGGAGATGCGCGTCATGCGACGGATGACGGAATCGGTAAACGTTGCCGTGCGGTTGGAGAGTTCTTTCATGACGGTCCTTTCGAGCATTTGCAGTGGGGCAAGTTTACTCCTATGAAACCGGTGGGATTTGCTCGAAATGGTCTCGAAAAACTCTTTTCAAAATTCTTGAAAATTGGGGCTTGCATCGCGTGGCGTTCCTTGCAATAATAGTCGAGCGCGAAGCGCACAGGACACGGTGGGTGTAGCTCAGTTGGCTAGAGCGACG
>CAKURW010000073.1 GCA_934675795.1 uncultured Collinsella sp. | reverse complement strand
AACGCCCGCACAGCTCCAATCATCACTTTTTTGAGAAAAATACCCCCTGCTTTAGTGGGGTGTAGTGATAATCTCGCGTGTTCGCGCTACAGTTTGTCGGAAATACCTCGATGTTAGGAACCAAATGATCACTTCCGAGCTTTTCGGCACCGCGCCGTGCGGTACCCCCGTTCATCGCTACACCCTCAACGGGCCTGAGATCTGCGTTCGCATTATGGACTATGGCGCTACCGTGTTGGGCATCGACGTACCCGACATCCCTGGCAACGTGCGCGATGTGGTGCTGGGCTTCGATAAGCTCGAGGATTACTTTGACAACCCCGCCTGCTTTGGCGCGACCATCGGCCCCGTGGCCAACCGCACTGCGGGTGCCACGATCACCATCGCCGGTACGGACTGGCATATGCCGGCCAACGAAGGCGTCAACAACCTGCACAGCGATCTTGAGCACGGCCTGCACAAGCGCGTGTGGGATGTTGAGCTCGACGAGGTCCATAACGCCGTGCGCATGACCACCTCGCTTGAGGATGGCGAGCTGGGCCTGCCCGGCAACCGCACCTTTACGGCCGTGTTTACCGTTACACGCACCGGCGTCTTTCGCATCGAGTATGGCTGCGAGAGCGACCGCGCCACCTACGTGTCCATGACCAACCACACATACTTTAACCTTGCCGGCCATAACGCCGGCATGGACTGCGAGCACTTCTTTGTTGCCAACGCTGTCCACTACCTGCCCATCAACGAGCAGAATATCCCCACCGGCGAGATCGCTCCGGTCGAGGGAACACCGTTTGACTTTCGCGAGCTGCGCCCCGTCGCTCCCGGCATGGAGGCCGACGACCCGCAGATTAAGCAGGCCCGTGGCTACGATCACTGTCTGTGCATCGATGGCTATCAGTACGGCCGTAATCTGCGCCGCGCGATGCACGTCGAGGAGATGTGGACCGGTCGCGAGCTGGACTACTACACCACCGCCCCGGGCGTACAGCTCTACACCGGTAACTGGCTGGGCGACGAGCACGCCAAGGACGATGCCAACTATGGCTGGGGCGCCGGCTTTGCCCTCGAGGCAGAGATGTACCCCGACACGCCGCACCAGCCGCTGTTCCCGCAGGGCATTGTGGGCCCGGGTCACCCCTACAACAATGTGATCGAATACCACTTTATGAGGCACTAAGCCCACAGCGCGACATATTGCACAGCAACGCCCGCCGGCACCACCGCCGACGGGCGTTTTTCTATCCAGTCGAACGCCCGCTCGTTCGCGGCGTGGGTCGGCCTGACGCCCTCCGAGCACTCCAGCGGGGAGAGCGACCGCAGGGGCGCGATCACCAAGGCCGGCAACAAGCACCTGAGGAAGGCTCTTGTCGAGGCCGCGTGGCACTACCCGACGTGCTCCGCTCGGCCGAAGGACCTCGCCAGGGGCCAGGACCCGGACCGGGGCGCCCGGAGGCATGCCGCCAAGGGCGTGCGGAGGCTTGTCGAGAGGCGCGAGGCCCTGCTCGCGCGCGGGGTCCACGGCAACAAGGCGAACGTGGCCACGGCGCGCGAGCTCGCCTGCTGGGTGTGGGCGGTCGGCCTCATGGCCGAGGAGGCGCAGGGGGCCGGTCCCCCGCACATAAGCCGATCACCCCGGAAGCGGTTCGATCCGAAGCCGTTGAGGCGAACCTCAGGTCCCTTTTCTGCGAGCGCCCAGGGCGCCACACGCGTGCGCAGACTGTCGGTTCGACGTAGAAGCCTCAGCCGTAGCAACGGATTGCCCGGCGAGAGATCGCCGCGGGCGGATATTAAACTGCAAAGACGAGCGTCGGAAAGACACGCCGAGGTCGCCGCGGAGGGGCTGATATAGGGAGGGGGCCTGACCCCACATCGTTGGGGCCAGGCCCGATTTTGCCTCTTGACAATGTCCTGCTCATATTAAAAGGAACGTCCCCAAGTGCCAAGGGTGTCCCCAACGACTAGTTGAATGGGGTCGGGATTGGAGCTGGGGAGGGAGCGGATTTCTAGCTCTATGCCGAGTTCTTGCAGCTCTTTGAAGGCGGCGACGTCTGTGTCGTCTACGGCAACTGTGGGCGTCGCGGGACGCTTGCCCTCCCCTGCTTGCATGTGACCGATACTGATCTTGGTAATGGGCACACCGCCCTTGACCAGCGCGAGCGCATCCGCGGGCGACGCCACCATGATGAGAATCCATTGGCGCGGCGTTGCGGTATGAATGATGTCGATGGTCCTTTGCACCGAGAAAAACCGCGTCCACACGCCCTCGGGCGCCGCGACCCTCATAGGCGCCCACTTGCGCGAATCCGCCGCAATCTCGTCGTTGACGATTAGGACGAGGTTGGAACCCATAGCCTCGTTCCACAGCTCGACGTCTTGCCCGTAAATAAACCGGTCATCGATACGCGTGAGAAGGATCTTGGGTTGAGCCATGGCAGTCCCATTCTGTTTGAGACTCGTAAGAGCGAGACATCACGTCTCCAATATTAGTGCATTTAAAGGGTTGATTTCCGATCTCAGCCGAACACTTTGAGCGGATAGGCCGTTCCCGCAGCTAGCCGAACGCCCCCGAGGCCCCATCCGGGCCCCCGGGGGCGGCATTTTCCCAGTTGAA
>CAKURW010000072.1 GCA_934675795.1 uncultured Collinsella sp. | reverse complement strand
GGGTCGTTAGCTCAGTTGGTAGAGCAGGGGACTCTTAATCCCAAGGTCCAGGGTTCGACCCCCTGACGGCCCACCAAAGATTGTTAAGACGGTCAACTTCGGTTGGCCGTCTTTTTTATTAACCTCGCATGGGGCCGAACCCGTAAGGGCACAGACGCTTTACAAGTCGAGCCTGCCCTGGGGGTCGGTGAATCCGTCTGTACCCTCCTTGAGCTTTTTCTCGTCTGCTTTCACGCGACGTTCGAGCTTCTTTGTATCTTCGGCAGGCGGTAGGTTCTCGGGTACAATTCCGCGGTCGATGAGGCTGCCACGCACGCTTGTGTTGTTCTCGGCGTGCTCTTGCTTGATCTGGTCCAGACCGTACAGGTCGTGTTCCTCGGCGTTGAAGGCCGTCATCGAGTTCGTAAGGTCCTTTGCTTTGATGAGAACATCGGCTAGCCTGTCCGCCAATGCCGAGCTCTTGGATACGCCGAGCTGTTGCTTCATTTCCGCCGTGCTTCTGCCGCCGAATAACGCTTCATCGCCCTTCGACTTGATGATTGCGAATCCTTTGGAGTCCACGCCGCGTTTGAACGCAATACCCGAGAGCTGTTTCTCTGAATCAGATAGCGAGTGGCGCGCCTGCAAGCGCTGAATCTCTGCGAAGCGCTGCTCTATGAGCTCTTGGCGGCGCGTCTGCACGGCGAAGTACGCCTGTGCGAGCGCGATTTCTTGCTTGTTTGAATCTCCGTTCTGGGCGATTAAATAGCATGCATAGCGCGTAAGTTTGTAGTCTTTAACCGCGCGAGCGGCGACACCGGCAGTTACCATTTTCGTGGTGTCACGAAAATGGGAATCAACTGGAGTTTTGTTTGTTTCGCACGAGACTTTTGCCCTCTTAACAACTTCGGCAAAGTTCTCCCATCGAGTGTACCCCATGGGTTCCATTAAATCGCGTGCGAGCCAATACTCAACGCCGTCTTCCACATTGGCATAGCTATCAAGTTTGACACGCCACTTCTCGATATCTCTACTGTCCATATCTCCTCCTCGCTGGCCTATTGTCTATGCGGGCTTTGCCCGCTCTGTATTCAGAATTAGGATACGCTGCCGTGCGGACACGAATGGGCCCCGTGCCACTTCGAGTTCACGGGGCCCATAGATATCGATTAGTTGTGTTTTGCTTTAGATAGGTGTCCAGTTTAATTCGCTCGGCAGTGCGATCCGAGACTTTCGGTCCGCTTGTGCATGGCTTTGACCATCTCCGTTGCCAGCTGATTCTGCGATTGCAGGCGGGCGAGGGCTGCGATCTCGCTGTCATTGGCATGCGGCTTGCTCAGCGCCGTTGCCTCGTCTTTCAGGCTTTCAAGCTGTTGCAGGGCCTTGGATAGACCTGCTTCGGTCCTGTTGATCATGCAATAGGTGCTCATCGTGTGCTTAAGGCTGTGTGTCAGGCGTTCGGCATCTGTTGTGGCAATGCCATACTGAGGGAGGGCGATATCCATCGGAGCGGCCGCCTCGGGAGCGTCCAGCGCTGCTCGAGCTGCCGATGCGCCCGCGATGCGCCCGAATACGATGCCATTGGCACTCGACAAGCCGCCGATGCGGTCGGCGCCGTGCATGCCGCCTGTCGCCTCGCCGCAAGCGTAGAGGCCCTCAACGCCCGTTTGCGCGGTCTTATCGATCTTGATGCCGCCGTTAGCGGCGTGGGAATACATCGCAACGCGCATCTCGTCGGTCGGCGCGATGCCGTGCTCGTCTTGTAGCCAGGTGGCAAAGGTCTGCACAAACTCGGGGACGTCCTCGCGGGGGAAGTCGTAGTGGAGCGCCAGGCCTTCGGCTCCCGCTTGGTCGATGGCTAGGTCGATAGCGCGAGAATCCAGACGCGAAGTGAAGGGACCATATCCGGAGCGTTGCTCGAGCAGATCGTCGAGCTTATCGTCGGCGATATCGACCGGCTGGTCGAACTTGACGTAGCGCCAGGTCTTCTCGTTAAAAACAAGGTTTCGCTTGGGCTCTATAAAGCCGGGCATCATCTGCATGAACTCTATATTAGTAAGGGACGCACCGTGCGCCAGCGCGATAGCCTGTGATGAGCTGAGCACGTCGGCGGAAGTGAGGCTGCGCTCGAACAGGCCACCCGTGCCGCCCGCAGCGATGATAGTGGCCTTGACTGCCATAGGCACGAGACGCTCGTTTGTCCGGTCGTAGAGCGTGGCGCCGACAATCTTTCCGTCCGTATCTTCAACAAGGTCGATAAGCTCATGGCGGGGGAGCAGGCGAATGCCGAGCGACTCGATCCGGGTCGTCAGAGCGTCCTCAAGGGGCTTACGGGTGAGGCCGCGCCACATGCGCGTCTTGTGGTCAAAACAGGGGATAAATTGCTTTTGCTGAGCGCTCTCAGCGTTTTGCGGACGCTTGAGCTCAACGCCCAGGTCTTGCTCGAGCCATTCAATTGCCTGGGGAATGCCGTGGACAAACGTCTGGACAAGCTCGGGGTCGGCGACACCGCCGCCGACGGTCTGGATGGTGTCGATGAGGTCTTGTTCGTCGTCTTCGTTAACGGGTCCGATAAGCCCTAGGCCCCAGGTTCCAGGGAAGAAGCTCGATCCACTCATGGTCTTGCCGGCGCTTGCCACAGCGACGGTTGCGCCCGTGCGTGCCGCTTCGATGGCGGCACAAAGGCCCGCAATGCCAGATCCAATTACCAGTACATCAGTCGATTCCATCGGATTCCTTTCTCGTCCGGCGCATTGTCGCACGGGTGATCGGCAATGGGGCCGCAAAGACCCGGCAAATCGGTAAAGGGCAAATATGGCAGGTGGGCGTCAGGTGGACTCGGCCACTTCGGTCGGCCCATTTGATAAGTTGCGGTGGAATACGGACTGTTTTGGCCTGTATGGATGCAATTCAGTCCGTATTTCACCACAACTGATACATCGGACCCTTTAATAAGAGTAACCAATTTGAGACGGGGCAAACAAAAAGAGCCGCTACCTCGAAAGGTAGCGGCTCCAAAGCTCAACTATATGAGCATCGCGCGGGCGCGATTAGGCCTTGAGGGCCTCCTCGACGGCGACA
>CAKURW010000071.1 GCA_934675795.1 uncultured Collinsella sp. | reverse complement strand
CCGCCCGTGGCGAGCATGGGGTCGACGACCAGGCAGATGCGCTGGTCGATATCCTTGGGCATCTTGCAGTAATACTCGTGCGGCTCGTGGGTGACCTCGTCGCGCTCCATGCCGATGTGGCCCACGCGAGCGGAGGGCACCAGGTCGAGGATACCGTCGACCATGCCAAGGCCCGCACGCAGGATGGGCACGATGGCGAGTTTCTTGCCGGCAAGCTGTTTGAACGTGGCGGTAGTGATGGGGGTCTCGACCTCGACGTCTTCCATAGGCAGGTCGCGCATGGCCTCGTAGCCGTCAAAAAGCGCGAGTTCGCGCACGAGCTGACGGAACTGGTTGGTGCCGGTGTTTTTGTCGCGCAGGATCGACAGCTTGTGCTGGACGAGCGGATGATCGACAAGCGTCACGCGGGACGCATCGTAGGTGACGGTCATGGGTTGATTGCCCCTTTCGTTGCAGCCGCAAAACGGCCTTGCTGACAAGGCGCGCAGCAATGTTGCCGCCGCACGCCATGCATAAGTTTAGCGGTTTGTTGTATCGGGCCGCCCATCGCAGCCCTACTGTGCGGTACTGAGCGAGCGCTTGACTGCATCACGCCAGCCCGCAAGGTTTTGCTCGCGACGCTCGGCGGACATATGGGGAAGGAAGGTCCTAACGATCTGGGCATTTTGCTCCAGCTCTTCAAGGTCTTCCCAATAGCCGACGGCAAGACCCGCCAAGTACGCGGCACCGATTGCCGTGGTCTCCACCGTCTCGCATTGCAGCACGGGGATATCCAGCAGGTCGGCCTGGAATTGCATGATGAACTCGTTGCGTGAGGCGCCGCCATCGACGGACAGGCGCTCAATCGAAAGTCCCACGTCCTGCTCCATGGCGCGCAGCACGTCATAACTCTGGTAGGCCATGGACTCGCAGGCCGCACGCACAATGGTCGCGCGACTCGAGGCACCGGTCAGGCCGCACACGATACCGCGGGCACGCGGGTCCCACCAGGGAGCGCCCAGGCCAGCGAAGGCGGGGACGAAGTAGCAGCCCTCGTTGTCGTTGATCGAAGCGGCGAGTTGCGCGGACTCGCTCACGCTCGAGATGATGCCCATGTTGTTGCGAAGCCAGTTCATGGTTGAGCCGGCGGCAAAGATAGAACCCTCGAGCGCATAGCTGATCTTGCCGTCCGCGGCGATACCGATCGTGGAGACCAGACCGTTCTTGGATTCGACGACCTCGTCGCCGGTGTTCATGAGCATAAAGCAACCCGTGCCATAGGTGTTTTTGGTCTGGCCGGGATGGAAGCAGCAGTGGCCGAACAGCGACGCCTGCTGATCGCCCGCCACGCCCATGATGGGCGGCATGTTGGTCATGATGTCGCTCGCGACGCGGCCGTAGTCGCCCGAGCTCCAACGAACCTCGGGCATCATGGAACGTGGAACGTCAAAGAGCGCCAGCAGGTCGTCGTCCCAATCGAGCGTATGGATATTAAAGAGCGCCGTGCGGCTGGCATTGGTGTAGTCGGTGGCAAAGACCTGGCTGCCGGTAAGGTTGTAGATGAGCCAGGTGTCGATGGTGCCGAACATGAGGTCGCCCGCCGCCGCGCTCTCACGCGCACCGTCGACGTTGTCGAGGATCCACTGCACCTTGGAAGCCGAGAAATACGGATCGAGCGTGAGTCCCGTGCGGGAGCGCACCAGCTCTTCTGCGCCCCGCTCGACCAGCTCGTCGATCAGAGGTGCGGTGCGACGGCATTGCCACACGATGGCGTTATAGATGGGTTGGCCGCTTATGCGGTCCCACACCACCGTGGTCTCGCGCTGGTTGGAGATACCGATGGCGGCGATGCGGTCAGAATGGATGCCGCTCTTAAACTGGACCTCCATCATCACGCCGATCTGGCTGGCAAGCACCTCCATGGGGTCTTGCTCTATCCAACCGGGACGCGGGAAGCTGGTTTTGACGCTACGACGCGCCTGCGCGACGATGCAGCCGTACTCGTCGACGATGGTCGCAAGTACCGAGGTGGTGCCGCAGTCGAGCGCCATGATGTAGGAACCGCCAAAGTTAAACGAGGCATCTTCCATGCCCAGGCTGCCCAGATTCAACGACATCGCTTACACCTTTCTATTGCATCGGGTCGGACAGGACCCGTTCGATCTCTGATGCGGGAAGTGCGCCTTGGCGCAGGATCTGGAGCCCGCCGTGCTGGAACGACACGATGGTCGAGGCGTCGCGACACGGGGTCTCACCGGCGTCGACGGCCACATCGACCCCCTCCAGGATGCGACCTTCGACGGCGGCAAAGCTTGCCGGCGAGGGCGCGCCGTGTGTGTTGGCGCTCGTGCAGGCAAGGGGACTGCCGCAGGCGCGGATGAGCGCTTGGACCACGGGAGAGGCCGAAGCGCGCAGGGCCACGGTGTCGTCGGCAGCACGCATAAAGGTCGGCACGCAGGGAGCCGCCTTGACCACGATAGTCAGGGCTCCCGGCCAGCATCGTCGCGCAAGTACGCGGGCATCTTCCGAGATATCCACGCCATAGCGGTCGAGCGCCTCGACGCCATCGACCAGCCAGGCGACCGTTTGGGTGAGCTTGCGCTGCTTGAGGGTAAAGATGCGGCGGTAGCCAGTACCAAGCGCAGGGACCGCGGCGCCGTTAACGGTGGCATGCGGATCGCGCGGCCACAACAAGGATTCGCTTGTATCTTGGGGGACGGCATCGGAGAAGGCGTTGACTGCCACGGCGACACCGTAGACGGTCTCGGTCGGGATCAAGACCAGGCCGCCGCGGCCGAGCACCTCGGCCGCGCGCTCGACGGCAAGCCGATGCGGCTCGCGCGTTCCCTCGTATACCCGATAGACCGTCTGCATGTGTATGCCAGCCCCTTACGCTCTGGTGCAAGTTTGTTTACTGAGGGGCATTCTCGCACGAAACATTCAACCTATTTGCCCAGAGCGCATGTTGGTTTGGTGAGCGGCTTTAGTAGTCGGTGAAAGTGAGGGGGTTAATTGAAGATTTTTAGCGCGCAAGCGTAACGGTACGATCGGGAAACTCGATGCTTGCAACCAGTTTTCCGCCGAGGCTCTCTGCGTA
>CAKURW010000070.1 GCA_934675795.1 uncultured Collinsella sp. | reverse complement strand
CTCTACAGTCCTGCTCACGACGGAGAGCACATTAAGTGCTCTCCTGTTCGTGCGGAACTCGCGACAACCTTAATATGCCCCAGGCCCGCCCCCTCCGCCGCACACTGGGAACGCCACGTTAATGTCTGCTAAACCTTGCTCGCTCAGCTAATTACTTTGTTGAGGGTCCACTATTTGCTGGAGGGCAAACTTACATTGGAGCCTGTCGCTCTCTCCTTGCAAATCTTCCTCGTCGAAATCGAAGATCATGATGGCACAGTTGGGGAGTTTTGTTGGGAGCTCGAAGCCCTCTGGGGCTGCAGCCTTGATGAATTGACGGCTGGCGCTGCCGTGGCTTACTGCTAGGAGGGTTTCGATGCCCTCGGAGCCCATGAGATTGGTGAGGGTGCCTACCATGCGCTCTTGCAGCGCGCGGCTTCCTTCTCCGCCAAATGGGACCAGGTCCTCGCCCGGATCCCAGACGTCGGTGGGCAGGGCGTCGTGGGGGCCTTCTTCGAAGGTTCCGTAGCAGCGCTCGATGATGCCTTTGCAGGGCTCGACAGCAGCGTCCGGGCCGAGAAGCTCGCATGCGACGAGACTTGCCGTGCCCATGGCTCGGCCTAAGGGTGATGAGACCACTTTGTCGGGAACGACGCCGTGGGCCTTGAGCCATGCGGCTGCCGCCCGTGCCTGCTGGCGGCCCAGATCGGTGAGCGGAGAATCGCAGCGACCCTGGACGAGCTTTTTGACGTTGAATTCTGTCTGACCATGGCGGAGTAGATATAGACGCTTCATGCTCTCCCCTTCTGCATAACCTGCTTTGCCGGCACAGCCCTACTCGTGGGTATGTCCTACGTAGTCTTCGTCGATCGTAATTTTGGCAATCGACTTGGGATATTCCGATTCGACCCGTTGTGCCAGCGCGTGCTTTAAGTCTTCGGCACTCATCTGCAGATCCGAGGGACGCACGCAGTCAAAAATCACGTTGGTGTGCGTGGGGCCCGGCACGCAGCGCAAATCATGAATCGAAAGGCTGCTATCGATCTCCTGGGCCATTGCGTTGATGCGCAAGCGCATGCTCGCCACCTTGGGATCGTCGGTCACGATGGGGTCGTAATGGAGCGTGACAATCATGCCGTCTTCGTTCCTAAACGCCTGCTCGATGTTATCGAGCGTGTCGTGACTTTCCAGCGGGCTGGCCTCGGCTGCCATCTCGGCGTGAGCGCTTGCAAACTTCCTGCCCGGGCCGTAGTCGTGAACCATCAGATCGTGAACGCCCAAAACGCCGGGGTAGCTCATGATCTTGTCTCGAATGTGCTTGACCAGCTTAGGATCGGGCGTCTGGCCCAAAAGCGGGCTCACCGTATCTTGAATAAGTTCAAAGCCGCTCCAACCAATATAGGCGCCAACGGCAAGGCCGACCCATGCGTCAAGATTGATGTGCGTCACCTGCGAAACAATTGCACATGCCAGCACGGCGCCTGTGGCAAGAACATCGTTCTTGGAATCCTGGGCAGTCGCATGCAGTGTCTCGGACTCGATACGGTCGCCGAGCTTTTGGTTGAGCGCCGCCATCCACAGCTTAACAACCATCGAAAGCGCCAGGACTGCCACCAGGGCAAGCGAGAACTCGACAGGTTCGGGGTGGATGATGCGCTCAACCGAGGACTTCACCAGCTCAACGCCAATCAGCAGCACGAGCGCCGCCACGACCAGACCCGAGAGATACTCGTAGCGACCGTGGCCGTAAGGATGCTCGGGGTCGGCCGGCTTGCTCGCCAGCTTAAAGCCCAGCACGCTCACGATATTCGAGCTTGCATCGGACAGGTTGTTCATGGCATCCGCCACAATCGAAACCGATCCCGACAGCACGCCAATTACGCCCTTCGCAGCGCATAGTGCCACATTGGCGAGAATACACACCACGCCCGTCAACGTGCCCACGCGCGCACGGTCGCCCTGCGCACGCTTAACAATCCACTCGACCATCTACATCCGCCCCCACGGTACTACCTATATATCTATTGCTCAAACGGATTGTAGTGTAGCCACTTTGTCCCCCAGATACAAAAAAGGCCGCGACCCACACGGGCCACGGCCTTGGAGCATGGCAAAGGAATCGTCCTTGTGTCGCACAGGTTTACGCGCTTACTTCGGCCACGCTCTTCGAGGTTTCGGGTGAATCGGCTCCGTCCCCCGTCGTCTGCCCCTTCGTCGGCACCACACCAAAGCAGTAGCTCAGCGCCGCAGACATCGCGAATGCTACACCACCGGCAGCGCAGCACCACAGCAGGTTCGAGATGCCGCCCGTGGCAAAGCCAATGACCATGAGGACATTCGTCATGCCGATGGTATAGGCCGTAACGTGGCCCACGGCCGCAACAAGGCCTCCGACGGCGCCGCCAATGGCCATGCACGTCAGGCACCTGCCATATTTAAAGCCGCAACCGTACAGCGCCGGCTCGCTTACGCCACCAAGCACGCCCGAGATTGAATAGCCCAGCATGAGCGCCTTCTCGTCCTTATTCGCAATGCGAAGCGCAGCGCCAAAGGGCATGCCCCAAACAGCGAACGTTGCCATTGTCGCGGCGATCAGGATGCACGAATCCGTTCCCACACTCATAAACTGCGCGTACGCAAGCGATAGGACAACATTGCTGACGCCCGCGATCTTTAGGAACTCCCAGCCTGCGGCAAGCCCCATGAGCGTGAGCAGCGACACAATGCCACCGGAATTGCCAAGCATAAACATAAGCTGGCCCAACAGCATGCCCAGATAGCTGCCCGCCGGCGCCGTAATGCACAGCGAAACCGGAACCATGACAAGCAAGGTCGCAAACGGAACAAACGAAAACGCCACGGCCTTAGGGATAACGCGCTTAAAGAAACACTCCACTCGCCATAGCACGGGCACCGAGATGAGAACCGGAATAACAGTCGTCGTGTAATCGTTGACCGGCGCAGGAAGCAGACCATACACGGAAGTCATCGATGCCCCCGTCGTCGATGCGGCATCGACAAGCTTGAGTAAATCGGGTGCAATCAATACGCCGCCCAGCATCATGCCCAGCTGCTCCGAGCAACCGAGCTGGCGGGCGGCCGCCCAACCAAGATAAATGGGCAAAAAGTAGTAGCCGGCGTTATAGAGCCAACTGTAGAACAGGCGATAGATTTCGGAATCGGCAGACCACAGGCCCAGCATGCCTTCGCCCATAATGACGGCGACGGTGCGGAACAACGCCGCGCAGACAATAAACGGCAGCGCCGACATCATGCTTTTGGACAGATAGTCCACCACGGCCATGGCGTTTGATGAAACCGACGTTGTAAACGAGGTGTTAGAAACTTGTAGCATGGAACGCCTTTCCCAATATGACATGCGGGCTGTCCCTTTGTCACATCGTGCGGTATCGACCGATTGCGCGGTACTTTTCGTAGCGGAGGTTTGTGAGGGTCGCGTCGTCGAGCTGCCCAAGCGTATCGAAGGCATCAAATGCCGAGGACATGACGGCACCGGCGATCTCCTCATGCGACAGGCCCTTATCGTCAACAATGCCGTCGATGATGCCGAGCGCCAGCAGATCGGGGGCCGTGAGCTTAAGCGCCTCGGCGGCCTCATCCGCACGCTCGGTATCCTTCCACAGGATCGACGCACAGGCCTCGGGGCTCACGACCGAATAGGCCGAGCTCGAGAGCATCAG
>CAKURW010000069.1 GCA_934675795.1 uncultured Collinsella sp. | reverse complement strand
TCGCCGGCGACATACGCAAAGCGCGCAGGTCGGGAATATCGTCGGTGAGCATCTCGGGCGGGGCATAGGCAACCGTCGCGCGACGCAGCGTGGCATAGCGCTCCGTAAACGACGCCTTGCCGCCGGTACCGGCCACGGCCGACGCAGGCTCAAGCGCCAGCGACGAGCCAAAGTCGATCAGGCACAGGTCAAAGGTGCCCTCGGCAAGCTGCCGGTCAAGCGGTAGACGCGCCGTGCGCACCATAATATTAGCGGGCGAGATATCGCGATGGACGAAGCCCTCACCCACCAGGCTCATACGGCAGAGCAGATCGAACAGGTCGCGACCCAGACGCTCCGCCACAAGCGGCGACAGGCGTCCGGCATCGTCCACGGCGAGTCGCGAACGCAAACGGACAAGCGTCTCGCCCTCGACCCATTCCATGACAATTGCAGGCACACCGTCGACCTCGCCCCAGCCATAGAGGCGGGGAAAGCCCTTAAGGCCCGAAAGGGCGCGATGGCATTCGTATTCCTCGCGAAACGCCGCCTTGAACTTGGCGACCAGCGCCTCGTGAGCGGCGGCGTCGTCAAACTCATCGCGCGTCGGCAAAATAAGCTGCTTGAGCGCCACGGCCTCGCCCTGGGCGTTGACGGCACGCGTCACGCGGCCGATACCGCCACGGCACATGGTGGTGTCGTCGGCAAAGAGCATGGAAAAGCGACGCATATAGGCAGGCAGCTCGTCCTGGCCGAGCGCGACAGCGGGCTCAAATCCGTCGACGCGCGCCAGACGCAGGCCAACCATGGGGTCGCAGCCGAGCGATTGGGCTGCAGTGGGTGCAAGATCGGTCATCATAGGGCAAGCGCCGCCACATTGTTGTTGAAGTTACTGAGTGCGACATCGTCATCGCCGTAATGTCCAACCCATTGGCACAGGTTGGTATAGCAACCCCACAGATTGGCGTACTGCTGATACCACTTTGATCTGGGCGAGAATGTCTGGCGACCAAACTCGGCGCGGATGACAAACATCTCCCCGACCAAGCTGTCGCACGGTCTGGGATCCCCTGTAGAGTTATAGGTCGAGACCACTTCATTGGCGCGAGAAACGTAGCCGTCGAGCATGTTGTACTTGGTCACGAGCCAGCTGTGGATGCTCTCCTCCTCAGCTGCCGAGAGTCCGTCAGAGCTCGCGTCGTTACCAGCGTTGCCGCCTGTCGAGCCGCCGCTCCCAGACCCGCCGGCAGAGGAGTCCGACCCGGACCCACCGCCCGCGCTCGCCGAATCCGAGCTGGAGCCGGAGCTAGAGGCATCCGAGCCGCCGGGCTTCCCCGACTGCTGCGTATCCTGTCCCTTTTGCTGCTCGGCCTTGTTCACAACGGACGAAACGCTGTTATTGGAAAGACGATTGATGATCTTGGTGTTGGTGAGCACGATGGTCTTGCCGTTTGGCAGCGTAACCTCGTTCTCCGGAGCCTCGGCGCCATCTGCGCCGTCAACACCAAACACAACGTGCGCGACCACGCTCGCCCAGGCATATCCGGTTGTAGTTCCCAGGTCACCTTTTGCCTTGCTTCCCACATGGGCCTCGCGCGCGGCATGCGCCTGCACCATAGACGGAACGGTCATGCCGTAGGCAGAAACACCGGCCACGACCAGCGCCAGCGAGCAAGACAGCAGCGCGTACGCCCGGGGCGCCAAGCCCAGTCGGCGTCGCATGCGCACCGCGGCGCCGCGCTTTGTCTGAGTGCCACCGGGCCGCATGCGTTCTCCTCCAACAAAAACACGCCGCTCGGGAGCGGCGCATTCATTCAAATCCATGTTTGAGTGTATCAGTGAACCCAAAGGGTTGCGCAACGAATGGGCAAATTAAGGATGCGAGCGGAAGCATCCATGCGATAAGCGGATGCGAAGCATCTTTGTTGCACAACAAACCCACGAACAAAAGCCTAATTATGAGCACCCCGTGCGACAGACCGATGAGCCATGGCACGGCGCGCCCGGCAGCTAGATCACGCGGCGGGCCTCGATGGCGCGGCCAAGCGTAAGCTCGTCGGCATACTCCAGATCGCCGCCCACGGGCAGGCCGCTCGCCAGACGCGATACCTCAACGCCCAGCGGCTTGATAGTGCGGGCCAGGTAGCTCGCCGTGGTCTCGCCCTCAATATTGGGGTTGGTGGCGATGATGACCTCATGGATATCCTCGTGGCCCAAACGCGCCAGCAGCTCGCGGATGTGCAACTGCTCGGGACCAATCTTGTCCATGGGGCTGATCACGCCGCCCAGCACATGGTACAGGCCATGGTAGCTGCCCGTGCGCTCGATTGCCTGGACATCGCGCGGCTCACCCACCACGCAGATGCGGGTGGTGTCGCGCATCGGGTCCTGGCAGATGGAGCACTCGTCGGCCGTGGCGTAGTTAAAGCAACGGCTGCAAAAGTGGACCTCCTGCTTGACCTCCAGGATGGCCTCGGCCAGGCGGCGGGCCTCCTCGGCATCGGCCTCGAGCAGGTAATAGGCGATGCGCTGGGCCGACTTGGGACCAATGCCCGGCAGACGGCCCAGTTCATCGAGCAGTTTTTGCAGACTGTGATTCGCACTCATATATATGCGTGTCTTAGAACGGCATGCCCGGGATGTTGAGGCCGCCGGTGATGGCGCCCATCTGCTTGTTGGCGAGCTCGTTGACGCCGCGGACGGCCTCGTTGACGGCAGCCATGATCATATCCTGCAGCATATCGACGTCCTCGGGATCGAGCGCATCGGGATCGATGGTGAGGTTGACGAGCTCCATCTCGCCGTTAACGGTCACCTTGACCATGCCGCCGCCGGCAGAGGCGTCGACGGTCTGGGACTTGAGGTTCTCCTGCGCGGCGGCAAGCTGCTCCTGCATCTTGCGAGCCTGCTTCATCATCTGCTGCATGTTCATACCGGCCATGATGGCTCCTTTACGTGCGGCCGCACGCCGAGCTGCAAGGGCAGCCGGAGCACGGCGGGACTTTCAAACTCAAAAATCGTACCACGGCGCGCGGCGAGAGAGCGGGGCGGACGTGTTACCTCAGTCGATATACATGTCCTGGAGCGTGATGCGCCCCCAAGATTATGCAAAGTTGAATAATTCGCATCTGCATAATATTGAAAGCTAAATCTCGTAGAGCCGGAATCCGACATTTTCTGCATCCAGCTAGATAACAAAATGCCGAACCGCTGCTCGAGGCGGCGCTCATGATGGCAGGGTATAATTTGATTGTCACAGACAGCAATTTGGAGGTGCCCCCATGAATGCCCCCGACGCGCTCCAAAACATCCGCTCAAAACACCCCGTTGCATATGTGGTTCTCTATCTCTTTGTCGGCTGGGCATTACTGGTTGTCATCGCCCACGCTATAGCCTTTGGAGCAGAACTGTTAGTAGCCAGCTCGGACCAGCCCGCCGTCAAATGGGAAGCGACCGATGAGTGCACCGACGGAACCCGAACCATTTACTACAACAGCCCGTCCCTCTACCAGGAGTTCAAGGTCAAGATAGAGGACGCCAAGATTGTCGATGCCGAGCCAGGCGTTTATTTGGCAATCGGAGCAACCGTCAACGCCGAGCAAGTCGAGTACACGGACAGCCGCGCGACGTATCGTATCGACCTCAGCATCCTAGGCCGACCGTCACGTACCTGTCTGCTCGAATGCGACATACGCGGCGCCACACTACACATGTCCGAAATACAGATGCGCCCGGACAAGGGGTCCTCTTCTTGAGCAGTATACCCGCCTGCGCAGCTACTCCACCGGCTTGAAGATGGTGGCCTGGCCAAAGACGCTGCGGATGAGGGCCTTGGCCTCGTCCTCGGTCTGCGGGATGCTCGGGGCTGCGCCCTGATGGCCGAAGGG
>CAKURW010000068.1 GCA_934675795.1 uncultured Collinsella sp. | reverse complement strand
GCAGAACTCTGTTCCGGGCCTGGCCAACAAGATGATGAACTCCCACGCCGCCCGCGTGTGCATCTCGGTGCCGGCAGCGCGCGCGGTCTTTGTGCGCGAAGGTGACCCTGACCACGTGCTCATGACCGGCAACCCCGTACGTCGCTCGGTGATCGAGGGCGATCGCGCTCGCGGCCGCAAGGCACTTGGCGTTCCCGAGGACGCTACGCTGCTGCTCGTCTTTGGCGGTTCACTCGGCGCCCAGCACCTCAACGAGCGCGCGGTTTCGCTCAAAAATGAGCTGCTTTCGCGCAAGAACCTCTATGTGTTGCATTCGACGGGTGCCGACGGCTTTGAGGAGACCGAGCACGCTTTGGCGCTGACGCCCGAGGAGGCGAAGCGTTATCGCGTCCAGCCTTACATCGACAACATGGGCGATATGCTGGCTGCTGCCGATTTGGTGCTCTCGCGTTCGGGCGCATCGAGCGTGGCCGAGATCGCTGCGCTCGCCGTGCCCTCGGTGCTCGTGCCGTATCCGCATGCGACGGCCGACCATCAAACCACCAATGCCCGTTATCTGGTCGACGCCGGGGCCGGCGTGCTCTGCGCCGATGCCGATATCGACGGTTCTGCCTTTGCCGATGAGCTGCTGCACCTGGTCGATGACGCGGCGGCGCGCGACGCCATGCGTCAGGCGGCGCGTGGTCTGGCTCAGGAAAGGGCCGCCGCTCTTCTGGCTGATGCGGTAGAGGGTTTGCGTTAGTTAGACGGGATATCGTCGGTCGCCCTCGCGCTGATGCGGTAGGTGCGGTACAGTTAACGGGTTACAGGCAGTGTTTACGCAAGGAGTACACGAGCACATGGCTGATTCCCAGACTGCAACCTCCGCGCCCGAGTTTAAGAGCGCCCACTTTATCGGTATCGGCGGCGCCGGCATGAGCGGCATCGCCCTCGTTCTTCACGAGCGCGGTTATGCCGTTACCGGCTCCGACCTTAAGACGTCACGTTATATCCGCCAGCTTACCCGCGCTGGTGTGAAGGTGCATGTGGGCCATGAGGCCGCCACGATCGACGAGGTCAAGCCCGACGTGGTTGTTGTCTCCACCGCTATTCCGGAGTCCAACCCTGAACTCGTGCGCGCTCGCGAGCTTGGTATTCCCGTGTGGCCCCGTGCCAAGATGCTCTCTGCTTTGGGCCACGGCTACACCACCGTCGCTGTTGCCGGCACGCATGGCAAGACCACCACGTCTTCGATGTGCGCCACCATGCTCGACCGCATGGGTCTGGATCCGAGCTTCTTGATCGGCGGCATCGTCGAGGGCTATGACACGAACGGCAAGAACGGCTCGGGTGACTACTTTGTCGCCGAGGCCGACGAGTCCGACAGCTCCTTCCTGTTCCTGAACCCCAACGTGGTCATTGTGACCAACGTCGAGGCCGACCACCTCGATCACTACTCGGGTATCGAGGAGATCGAGGCAACTTTCGCCAAATTCATGAGCCTGGTGGGCGAGGACGGCACCGTCATCGTCTGCGGCGAGGACCCGCATCTGGTCGAGCTCGCCAAGTCGACGGGCCGTCACGTGCTTTCCTACGGCTTTGCCGAGAGCAACGACATCGTCTGCGTGCACCCGGATGTCAAGGGCATCCAGAGTGACTTTATCGTTCGCTTTGAGGACGGCACTGAGCACGCTGTGGAGATCAAGAGCAATCCCGGTCGCCACAACATGCTCAACGCCACGGCCGTGCTCACCGTCGCCCATGTCTTGGGCCTTGACATCGACGCCGCCGCCAAGGCGCTGTCGAGCTTTGAGGGCGTTCGCCGTCGCTTTACCCACGTGGGCGATATCGATGGCATCACCGTGGTCGACGACTACGGCCATCATCCCACCGAGATCAAGGCGACGCTTGCCGCCGCCTCGTCGCTGGGTTATAAGCACGTCGACGTCGTGTTCCAGCCGCACCGCTATTCGCGCCTGCAGGCCCTGTGCGACGATTTCGCCGATGCCTTTGCCAATGCCGACAAACTGCTGCTGATCGACGTGTTCTCTGCCGGCGAGATGCCTATCCCCGGCGTTACCTCCAAGATGCTCGCCGATACCGTTCGTGCCAAGCATCCCGGCAAGGAAGTCGTGTACTGCTCCAGCCGTCTTGAGCTCAATCAGGAGCTCGAGCAGATGGTGGGCGAGGGCGACCTGCTGCTTACCATGGGCGCCGGTGATGTCACGACGGTCGGCCCCGAGTTCATTGAGTATCTGACTGCCAAGAAAGACGCTTAAGACTAATGGGTCTGTTTAACGCCGTCATGGCGCTCTCGGGCATGATCGACACGGATGTGATCGAGGACGAGCGCCTTGCGCGTCATACGAGCTATCGTATCGGCGGCAAGGCCGACCTCTTTGTGACGTGCCATAGCTATCATGCCCTCCGCCGCGCCGTGGCGGTGCTCGATCGCGAGCAGGTGCCGTGGGTCATCATCGGCAAGGGCTCCAATCTGCTGGTTGCCGATGGCGGTTATCGCGGTGCCGTCATTTCGCTCGGACGTGAGTTTCAGCGCACGGTTGTTGCCGATGACGGTTGTACGCTGACGGTCGGTGCGGGCGTGATGTTTGCGCGCCTGGTCAACGATGCCCTGTCGCGTAGCCTTTCGGGCCTTGAGTTTGCCGTTGGCATCCCTGGTTCGGTCGGCGGTGCGATATCTATGAATGCCGGCACACGGACCGAGTGGATTGGCTCGCTGGTTGAGGATGTCGTAACGTTTGACCCGGCATCCGGTATCAAGCATTATGCGGGGTCCGAGATCACTTGGGGCTACCGCGAATGTAGCCTTCCCCGCAATGAGATCATCCTCGAGTGCGTGCTCAAGCTTAAACCGGCGCCCAAGGCCGACATTCGCGAGCGCATGGAGCGGTACCTGACGAGGCGCAAGCGTACACAGCCCATGGGTCGCGCATCCTGCGGGTCGGTCTTTCGCAACCCGCCCGATGCGAGCGTGGGCAAGCTTATCGAGGATTGTGGATTAAAGGGTTTTTCGATTGGCGGCGCGGAAGTTTCGCCCGTTCACGCTAATTTTATCGTTAATAACGGAACTGCCTCGGCCGATGACGTTGCCGCGGTTATCAGACATGTGCACGGAAAGGTGAGGGAGGCGTATGGCATCGAGCTCAGACCGGAAGTTAAATTCCTCGGCTTCTAGAGCATCGAAACCCACCTTCCGCCGCGCCGGAGGGCGTTCCGGCGCGCCTGCCAAACCTCAACGCAATACCGTCGCGCATTCTAAGTCTGTCGGGCATGCTCGACAGACCAGTCGTCCGGTCGTCGGCTCGCAGCTCGGTAATCGTCCGGCCGCAAAAAAGTCCTCGCGTCCCTCGGTGACTTCAAAGCCTGTTATGGGCGCCAAACCTGCCCGTCCCATGGCAACTCCTAAGCCCTCGACGGGAACTAAAGCGCCGCGTCCAGGTCGCACGCTGGGCGCATCGAAACCGCGCTCGCTGACATCGGTGCCGGCTACCGCCAAGAAGCCTTCGGGTAAAAAAGGCGTCAACCCGTTGTCTTCACTTGGGGCGATGGCAAATAAAACATCAGACGCCGCTTCTGTCGTTACAGGCAAAGGCAAAATCGTGGGCGGCGTTCTGGCCGTCTTGGCCGTGCTCGTCGTCGTTGCCATCGTGGTGATTAACTCTGGATTGTTTACCGCCACTGATATTCAGATTCAAGGCAGCGAGCATGTGACGAAGCACGATGCTATCCAGCTGATCGATTTGCCCGAGGGAACGTCGCTTTTTAACGTCGATCCCGACCAGATTACCGAGGACCTCAAGCAGAACCCGTGGGTCTCGGGCGTGGATGTTCAGCGTCAGTTCCCGCATACGCTCATCATTACGCCTATGGAGCGCAAGGTCATCGCAATTGCCTATATCAGCTCCGATGACCTAGCCTGGGCCATCGGGGATGATGACACCTGGATCGCCCCGCTGTCGACGTCGGTCGAAGTGGACGACCAGGGCAACGTCATCACGACAGGGCAGGGCTCAAATACCCTGACCGGCATCGATGCCGCACTGGCGCTCGCTAAGCACTATGGCGCGGTGTTGCTGACTGATGTTTCGGCGGATGTCGCTCCAGTTTCCGGCCAGGCGGTGAGCTCCAAGGCCGTTAAGGCCGGCCTGGATTATGTGCGTGGTTTTTCGAGCGAGTTCTTGGGACAAGTCAAGGATATTTCCACGCCTTCGGTCGAAGCCATC
>CAKURW010000067.1 GCA_934675795.1 uncultured Collinsella sp. | reverse complement strand
TGCCGCCGTTACGCGCGCACGCTTGCCGCCAAGAAGGACCTGGGCGAGGAGTTCGCGCTCATCGAGCGCATCGAGCGCCTGGCACCGCAGGTGATGCGCGACCACGGCATGACCAAGCCCATCTGTGCCAACATCGACCTGTACACGGGCTTTATCTACAAGATGCTCGGCGTACCCGAGACGCTTTTTACGCCGCTATTCGCCGTCGCCCGCATGGCCGGCTGGTCGGCACACCGCATGGAAGAGCTCTTCTGCGCGCACCGCATTATTCGCCCCGCGTATCGCCCGGTTATCGAGCCGCTGGAGTACAAGCCGCTCGCCGATCGCTAGGACGCGGACCGTTATAGAACCCGAGCGTGGCCAGGGCATCATCGCCCTCGGCCACGCTTTTTATGCCAGCAGAAAGGGCTGCATCAAATGATTGTGTTTTCCGATATGGATGGAACGCTGTTGACGAGCGATAAGCAGATGAGCGATGCCACCTGGGCGATGCTCGACGAGCTCGCTCGACGCGGGATTGAATTTGTGCCCTGCACGGGACGTCCGCTGTCGGGCATCTTTGAGCCCATCCTCGCCCATACCGCCGTGCACTATGCCGTTTGCGCCAATGGCGCCAGCGTCTGGCAGCTCGACGACGATGTGCCCACCGACGCCTCGCGCGCCACGTGCATCTTGAGCCGTCCGCTCGATTGCGGCATTGCCCATCGCATCCATCGCATCGCCGCCGGCCACGATGTGACCTTCGATATCTTCGCGGATGGGCAGTGCTTCCTCCCCCGCTCGCTCTACACGCGCCTGGACGAATTCTGCGGCGGCGACCCCCACATCGCGGCTTCGCTCAAGCGCACACGAACACCGATCGACATGGATATCGACAGCAAGATCGACGAGGTCGAGACGCTCGAGCGCATCGCCATGTACTGGCACAACCCGGCTGATCGCGACGCCATCGCGGCGGAACTCGACACGCTCGGAGGCATTGAAGTCACGCGTTCGTACGCCATGAATATCGAGGTCATGGGCGAGGGCGCCACCAAGGGAACGGCCCTCACGTGGCTCTGCGAGCACCTGGGCGAGCGTCTCGCCGACGCTTGGGCGTTCGGCGACAACATCAACGACATCCCCATGCTGCAGGCAGCGGGCCACGGCATGGCCATGATCAACGCCGAGCCCGAGGACCGCGAGGCCGCCGACGCCATCACCGAATACGACAACGACCACGACGGCGTCGCCCGCACCATCATGGCCGCTCTCGCCTAGCAGCAGCAACCCGGCAGGGTAGCTAAAACAGTCATTGGGGACGTTCTTGAATGACTAGTCGTTGGGGACAGTCTTCGCGAAAAAGCTGCAAGGACTGCCCCCCACTGCCGGCAGAAAAGGAACGTCCCCATCTGCCGGATTAAGCGAGACTCTCCAGCACGCGACGGAGCTCCTGCTGGACGGCGTGGTCGCGATTACAACCCACCACGCGATCGGCCACTGCCTTGAGCGCGGGGCGCGCGTTTTCCATCGCGCAGCCCGTACCGACAAAGCGAATGATCTCGTAGTCGTTCATCGAGTCGCCAAACGCCATAACCTCGTCGCGTTCGACTCCATAGTGCTCCATGAGCTGTGCGATGCCCGAGGCCTTCGACACGCCGGGCTGCATGGCATCGATCCACGCGTTGCCCGAAGGCGCAAAAGTAAAGAGCTGACCGAGTTCGCGCTGTAGTACGTAAGCGCTGTCCATAACGGCACCGTCATCGCAAAAGATACTCGCCTTGATGATATTTACGCTGGGATCGGGCAGCTCCCAAATGCGCTCGGCATTGGGAAGGTCCTTATCGACCTCACGCACGAACTTGCACTCGTCATCGAGCAAGAAGGACTTGGTTCGGTCAAAAAGTGCAAGATGCAGATTGGGAAACGTCGCGACGGCCTGGGCGAGCCTTCGAATCGCCAGGTGCGAATACACCTCGCGGTCTACCATCTTACCGTCGGCGTAGACCTGGGCGCCGTTAGCGGCGACAAAGTCCATCTTGTCGCGAACAGGTGCAAAGAACTCGCACAGGCGGTCGTAACGACGGCCTGACGATGCGGCGAAATGCACGCCATGCTCGTGTAGCGCCAGAATCAGTTCGTAGGTCTCGGGAGGCACCTGGCCGTTTTCGTCAAGCAACGTGCCGTCCATATCGGATGCAATCAGTTTAAACATAGAAAAGCTCCCTTCGGGCTTGATGGAATCGGACGTATATCCAATTCCAACGTACCCAAAGGGAGCTCAAATAAGACTCTGCGGGCGTAAACGTTACAAGGACCTAGCAAATAGCTCACACATGCCAGAGGTCTCACGGTCGCGGCGTCAGGCGACACGCCACCCCGACGACTAGTCGTTTAAGAACGTCCCCGATGACTAGTCGGCGTAGGTGAAGGTCGTGACGTCGAACATGCCCTCGGGGCGGATGCGGAGCGTCGGGATCACCGGCAGGGGCAGGAAAATGATGCCCATGATGGGGTCGAGCGGCGGCTCGATGCCCATGGCACGCGCCTTGACCATAAAGTCGTCGTGCTGCGCGGCAACGTCCTCGGCCGTGCCCTCGCTCATCAGGCCACCGAGCGCCAGCGGAATGCGCGCCACGACCTCGCCGTTGCGCACCAGCACGTGACCGCCCTGGCCCACGGCATCAACGGCGGCCATCATATCGGCGGCGTTGTCGCCCACGACGCACACGTTGTGCGAGTCGTGTCCGATCGTCGAGGCGATGGCACCACCCGTGATGGTAAAGCCGCGCGCCCAGCCGCGGCCGATATGCTTGCCAACGAGTCCCAGGCCAGCGGGGCCGTCACCGTCGGCGCCCTCGGCCTGCAGCGACACGCCGCGGCCGTGGCGCTCGATCAGCATAATACGGCGCAGGCCCTCGGCGCTCTCGGGACGAACCATGCCCGTGATGGCCTTGCCCGGCACCACGTCAATCACGGCCTCGCCCGGCTTAAAGGCATAGTCGAATACGTCGAGCGAAAGCTTCGGCAGCTTAACGGAGGCGCGCAGCTCATCGGCAAGGGCCGCAACCTCGGCCATCTCGGGTGCGATCTCGCCCACAAAGGTGCCGTCCTGCGCCACCAGGGCACCGGCGGCATATACACGATGCGGAGCCGTGGCAAACGTCAGGTCATTGAGCACCAGCAGGTCGGCACGCTTGCCCGGGGCAATCGCACCGCGGAGCTCGTGCGGGTCGCGGCAGCCGTGATCCAGGCCAAACGCCTCGGCCGTGGAGAGGGACGCCATAGAGATAGCGACCACGGGGTCGATACCGGCCTCAATCGCCACGCGGCAGGCATTGTCGATCATGCCGGTTGCAAGCGCATCGGAAGGAGCGCGGTCGTCAGTCGCAAAGCAGCAGCGGCGGGCGCGCGCGGGATTCTCCAGCAGCATCGGCGACAGGTTGGCCAGATCATGGCTGCACGTACCCTCGCGCAGCATCACGTACATGCCGCGAGACAGCTTGTCGAGCGCCTCCTCGGGAATCGTCGACTCGTGGTCGGCAATAATACCCGCCGCGGCATAGGCATTGAGGTCCTTGCCGGCAACGAGCGGCGCATGGCCGTCGACCTGCTTGGACGGCGTCTGGTTGGCAGCATCGATGCGAGCGCAGGTCTCGGGATCGGCCATAAAGACGCCCGGCAGGTTCATCATCTCGCCCAGGCCAAAAACGTCGCCCGGATGCTCGGCAAAAAACGCCTGCATGTCAGCAGCGGTAATCACAGCGCCCGCTTGCTCATCGGGCAGCGCGGGCACGCATGAGGGCATCATGTACTTGATGGAAATGGGCGCGCGGCGACCGTCCTCGATCATAAAGCGCAGGCCGTCGAGCCCCGCCACGTTGGCGATCTCGTGGCTGTCGGCAATGGCGGTGGTGGTACCGCGCGTCGCCGCCATGCGCGCATACTCGGCGGGACGGATGTTCGAGGACTCAATGTGCAGATGTCCGTCGATAAAGCCGGGGGCGAGATAGCGGCCCTGGCAGTCAATGACCTCGGCAGCCTCGTAGGTGCCGGCGGCATCGTCGCGACCATCGTAGAGCACGCCGACGATCACACCGTCCTTGACGGCAACGCTGCCGGGCGCCACACGCTGGCCATACACGTCGACAATCTGCGCATTGATAAACAGCGTGTCGACGGGCACGCGGCCCTCGGCGGCCTCGATCACAGACCTCATGACCTCAACGGACATACATACTCCTTTAACCGTAGAAAAAAGCTGCGGAGCGGACAGACCTTCACCGCAGCAGACCAATAGCCATTGTATGCCCAAACGATGGGTCAACAATACGCCTCTCCGCTTAACGGCACACGCCACTTGGTGCAATGAGGAGAGGTTGCTTTGCACCAATGACAAGGAGTGTCCCAAAGTGCCGGCACAAAAGGAACGTCCCTAAGTGCCAACAACGGAAGCGCCGATGTTTTGGCAACGACAGACACTATGACCCAATCCGAGGGCACTAAAAAGATAGGAGCCCCCGCTCGTGACCGCGGGTCGGGGCTG
>CAKURW010000066.1 GCA_934675795.1 uncultured Collinsella sp. | reverse complement strand
GCCTCAAGAAGGAGTAACATCGGGACTTGCAGCGACGGACCTCAGGACACTCTTACACCACGTCTGCGCGCGCGACCGCCTCACCAACATAATTTGAGTTATTCGGCCTTATCCTATACGAATGGTGCGATCGCAACGTCCTATTCGAATTGATTCAGGTAGATTTATGGGGTTTGGTTGCGAAATTGGGGCGACTATAGCGCTCGATTGCGGTTCAAGGGGCCTCGACTAGTGGTTTAGCTGGCCGAACAACTCGAAAAAAGTAGGTGGGCCAACCTGCCGACTATGTGAAGCACGCGTATTTGCTCGTTTTGATGAAAACTAGGGTGCAGCCATAAGACTGCGCCCTAGTTTACTGCGTGCCGGTGCGTCCAGACGGATTGCACTGTGCCTGGCAGGCGCTCCCGCAGATGGATCGGTTATTTCGCGAATAGGTTCTTGAGGTTGAACTCGGCTTGGACGGTGCGGAGCATGAGGTCGGTGTCGTCCAGGCCCAGATGCTGCTCGTTGGCGTCGGCGGCGAGGGTTCCACGGCGGCGCGCCCAGTTCTCGAGCGCGGCGGGGGCGGACTCGCGGGGGAGCGAGCGGACGTCGGCATCCAGGCTGCGGCAGATCTGGCGCGAGTCGATGACGATAATCTTACCCGCGCGGCGTGCCTCGGCGTAGCCGTCCAGGTGGATCTTGAACCAGCTGTCCTCAAAGGCGGCGTTGTGTGCCATGTACGGGTACTTCTTCATAAGCTTGAGCAGCTGCTTCTGCAGTTCCTTGTTCTCGCGGAACGGCTTTTTGCCGGCGATGTCGTCCCAGGTGATGTGGTGGATATTCGACAACGGCACATCCTCGCCGCGGTAGATGTCGGGCAGGCCGCAGTAGTGTGCCTCGGCGTCGTGCGGGACGGCGTCGCTCGTGAGGTCCATGATCTCCCAACCCACGTTGATGATATAGCCGCGCTCGGGTGCACGGCCGGTGGTCTCGATGTCGATACCGAGCACGGTGCCCTGGATGGGCTTGCGGGCGTAGGCCACGCCGAGCGCGTCGCGGTCGCCGCGGATTTCGCGCATAACGGACGCGGCGGTGCGCTTTTGCATCTTGCCGATGGCGGCGCAGGTGTCGGCATCGGACAGGCCGCGCGAGAGCGTCGCGGGCGTCACGTTGCGCAGACGCGCCTCGCCAATCTGGTCGCACAGGTCGCGGTTGCGGTCGGCCAGGTCGCGCACGGTGGCAAAGTCGAAGCTGGGGTCGCCCTCGGCGGTAAAGTACTCGGTTTCGAGCACCTTAAGGGCCTCTTCGCCCTTCTGGCGCTCGGATTCCATGGCGCCGTGATCGCCATAGATAAACATGGGGATAAATGGCTGACGCTCGTATTCGAGTGCTTGTGAAACGTTCATATAACTGCTCCTTGGACGGGCCACACCGCGCGGCTCGGGTTCATTGAGATGTGGCGAGATGATAGTTTACCATGGGCAACTATTGGCATCGCGCCTAGGACAACTACAATACCCTATTTGACCGCTAGGACTTTTACAATGCTGCCGAAAGACACGAAAGGTTCCATCCGTCATGGATTTGCTGATTGATATTCTGCTCGACGCCGGCAAGGACACGCTCTCGCTGGTGCCGTTTTTGTTGGTGACGTATTTGGCTCTTGAGACCCTTGAGCACGTTGCAGGCGACCGCGTTAACGGCGCCATCAAGCGTGCCGGTGCCGCGGGCCCCGTGGTTGGATCGTTGCTGGGCATGGTGCCGCAGTGCGGCTTTTCGGCCATGGCGGCCACGCTGTACGCCGGTCGCGTTGTGACGCTGGGTACCCTGGTGGCGGTGTTTCTCTCGACCTCTGACGAGATGCTGCCGCTGCTGCTTGCCGAGCAGGTTCCCATGCAGACTATGGCAATGCTTTTGGCTTCGAAGGCACTGATCGCACTGGTCACGGGTTTTATCGTGGACGCTGCCATTCGCGGCCTGCGCCGTAACGCCCGCGCGCACGCGGCGATTCGCCGCACCGTGCTGGGAACCGCGGCCAATCCTACCCATGTGAACTGCGCGCACGACGACCATACCGGGGGCGACATCATTGATGAAGTGGCCGAGGCGGGCGTAAGTGCTGATCACATCCACGAGCTGTGCGAACGCGATCATTGCGGCTGTGACGAGGATGAGGACGAGCACGAACACGGACACGATCACGGTCATGAGGGCGAGCATGAACACCATGATGGCCACGGTCACTCCCACTCCCACGAAGGGACGCCTGTCCTGTCGATCATCCGCAGCGCGATCTCGCACACCGTGCAGGTATCGGTATTCATTTTTCTGGTGACGCTGATTCTGGTCGCCGTGCTCGAGACCTTCGGCGAGTCCGCGATCGAGCAGTTCCTGCGTGGCAACGAGACGCTCGCCGTCCTGGGTTCGGCGCTTGTCGGCCTGATCCCCAACTGCTCGGCGAGCGTGGTCATTACGCAGCTGTACCTGGAGGGCGCGCTACAGCTGGCGCCGATGCTCGCCGGCACGCTTATTTCCGCCGGCGTGGGCTACCTGGTCCTGTTCCGCACCAACCGCAGCGCTCGTGAAAACGCCGTGTTCCTGGTCATGATGTACGTCATCGGCGCCGGCTGGGGCCTTATCCTATCCGCCTTCGGCCTCTAAGTAGGCCTAAAAAAACGGGCTTCAAATAGCCATGCTCGGCGCCTGCGCAATGCGGCGACGCATGGCATTTTGAAGCCCGTTTTTTTGTTGAGCCATGGATTCCGAGCGCTCACACCGCTCAAAACAAAAAGGTAGATTTTTAGGCATGTCCTAAAAATCTACCTTGGTTAGTGCAGCAACTCGGTGAGGTTGCGTTTAAAGCGAGCGCGGTCTTCGCTGGTAAATGCTGCCGGACCGCGAGTGCGTCCGCCGGCACGGCGTACCTTCTTTTCCTCGTGGCGAATAAACAGCTGCATGTCGATAGTCGCCTTGTCGTACACGCGCCCGCGCACACCGATGGCGGCGGCATCGCGCCCGAGCACCATGCTCGCCAAGCCAATGTCCTGCGTCACGACCACGTCGCCCGCCTGCAGGCGTTCGACAATGGCAAAGTCGGCGCTGTCGGCGCCCACGCTCACATCGAGCGTCGTGACCCAAAATCCGCGTCGCGCGTGCTCGGCATCGCGCGGGTCGTCGCGGCGAATGTGCCGTTCCAGGTTTTGCGTGCTGTTGCCGGCGATAACAACGGCGATGCCCGCCCGCCGCGCGCAGTCAATCGACTCGCGCGTGACCGGGCAGGCGTCGGCATCAATAAAGAGCGTTCGCGGCATCTAGTGCACCAGTTTGCCAAATTGAATTGCGCGAACAATCAGCGTTACGCCAAACACCAGCAGCGCGGCGCCGCTAAAGATGACGAGCATCTTGGCCGACCACAGCGGATAGATAAACACGAACATGCCGGCGATGATGGAAAGTGCGCCGCTCAGGATGGCGAGGGCGCGGTTGGACGAAAGCTCGGACTCCAGAATGGACATGACACCTTCGACAATCCAGCCAAAGCCGGCCACGATAACCACCATCGTGGTGAGCGTCGCGGTCGAGAAAGCCTGGTTGCGCAGGATTATGACGCCGCCCAAGATAATGAGTAGGTTGGAGATGATGCTCGTCACGCGCCAGCCGGTGGGCAGCAGCGGCTCAAAAATGGCAGTGAACAGTCTGATGGCAGCAGTGATTACAAAGTAAAAACCCAGGACAGTCGTCAAAAAGACGAGGGACTTGGCGGGTGCAAAAAGCAGCGCGATACCAGCAATGAGCGCTAAGACGCCCGTGATGGCGTAAATCCAGCGTACGGCCTTGACGGCTTTGCCCGCCATGCTTTTCTCGTCAAATCCAAACTGGCTCGATTTTTGGTCATCGTTCTTAAAGATGCCCATAATGTCTCCTTTCCGTGCGGCGTAAGCCTTGATCGTTGCAACCAGTATCGCCTAAAGGCGCTGGCGTATGGGTCGGGGAGGGCGAAACGTAACCCAAAGGTCCCGAATTGTTTCCGTTGTTCCCCACGTCGCGATTTTCTATTCAACAGGTGTAGAACATTGCAGCCCTGTTCGTTATTGCCTACGTTTTAGGTTAGATTTTCCTGAGAACAATTGCCCGAAATTGGGGGTCCCTATGAACGAAACAGTTCCCGCGGCGCCGGTAGGCGCTGAGTCGATGGCAAAGCAGGGTTGCGAAAAGCTCGGCTTGGACGCGTTTGATGCGTTGGTCCGTCGTGCCCGTACGTGCCGCCGTTTTGACGAGTCCATGCGCGTGCCGCGCGAGTTTTTGCTCGAGCTGGCGGAACTGGCGCACCTGGCTCCCTGCGGCGCCAATGCTCAGCGTCTGCGTTTTCATGTGGTAAGCGGTGCAGAGGACTGTGCGCGTGTATTTGACGAGCTTGCATGGGCCGGTGCGCTCAAGGATTGGCCGGGTCCCGATGAGGGCGAGCGCCCGACCGGCTACATCGCGATTCTGGCCGAGCGCGCCGTTCCGGGCAAGTCCGCCGCTCCCATTACCGATGTCGACACGGGCATTGCCGCGCAGACGATGATGCTCGCCGCCCGCAGCGCCACGCCCGAGGTGTCAGCCTGCATGTTCAAGGCCTTTACGCCCCACGCGATCGATGCCATGGGGCTCGATAACGACAAGTATGAGCTCAAG
>CAKURW010000065.1 GCA_934675795.1 uncultured Collinsella sp. | reverse complement strand
ACAAGTTGGCATGAAAAAGGCAAGGCATAGACCTTCTGGTCATGCCTTGCCTTTTGAATGACAAATTGTCGCTCTGGACGTCGCGCAGCGTCGGCCCGTTACGCGGGTTGGTAAACCCGCGTAACTACAAATCCCCGCCGGCGCCCAGCAGCTTACGCATGACCTGTTCGGGGTTAACTGAGCCGTCGCGCGGGGCCAGGGCGGTGATCTTCTTCTGCATCTTGTACTCGTGCAGCTCGTCCTCGAGCTGGCGTACGCGGGCACGGAGTTTTTCGTTCTCGCGCTCACGCTCCTCGGCACGCTCCTTCATATCGAGGATGCGCACCACGCCGGCAAGGTTGATGCCCTCGTCGGTGAGCTGGTTGATGAGCTCCAGGCGCTCGATATCGGCACGCGAATACAGACGCGTGTTACCGCCCGAGCGCTGAGGGTTCACCAGGCCCTTGGACTCGTAGACGCGCAGAGTCTGCGGATGCATGCCGGTCAGCTCGGCCGCCACGCTGATCATGTACAGCGGTTTGTTCCTATTGTCCTCGGCCATGCTACCTGACCCCTTTCCGTCTCGTTATCGTCCATCATAAGCCCGCGGGCGCGGGCGTGCGCCACGACCGCCCTAGTACGTCGCCTTGTAACGGTTGACCTTCTCGCGATAATCGCGCGTGTCGGCCTCGCGCAGCCTGGTCATGGCATCGCGCTCATCGTCGGACAGGTTCGTGGGAACCTGCACCTTGATCTCGACGAGCAGCGCACCCGTGCGGCCGCGATGCTTAACGTCGGGTGCACCCATCTCCTTAAAACGGAACTTCTTGCCCGTCTGGGTGCCAGCGGGCACCTTCAGACGAACCGTCGCGCCGCCGGGCGTGGGCACATCCACCGTGCAGCCGAGCGCCGCCTCATAGACCGAGATCGGCACCTCCATGGTCACGTCGGCACCCTTGCGCTTAAACAGCGGATGCTCCTCCACATGCGTGGTCACGACCAAGTCGCCGCGCTCGCCTCCGGCAACGCCGTACTCGCCACGGCGCTTGTAGCGCAATTTGCCGCCGTCGACCGCACCCGCAGGCACCGAGACCGTGATGGTCTGCTGCTCGCCTGTCGAGGGAATGCGGTAGGTGACCTTGTGCGTCACGCCGCGGAACGCATCCTCGGCCGTCACATCGACGGTCAGCGACAGGTCGCCGCCCTTGCGCGCGCGGTTGCGGCCCGCGCCCGCACCGGCAGCGCCCGCGGCCCCGGCAAAGCCCGAGCCCCAATCGCTGCCCCAGGCGCCGTTGCCGCTAAAGATACTGTCGAAGATATCGCCCCAGCCGCTCGCGCCGGCACCGGCGCCGTAGCCTCCGCCATACGCGCCGCCCGCGCCCGGCATGCCGCCAAACATGAGCATCTGGTCGTACTCTTTGCGCTTCTTCTCGTCCGAAAGCGTCTCGTAGGCCTCGCTGATCTCCTTGAACTTGGCCTCGTCGCCGCCGGCATCGGGGTGATATTTTTGCGCGAGCTTGCGAAACGCGCTCTTGATCTCTTTGTCGGAGGCGCTCTTGGATACGCCCAGGATGTCATAGAAGGTTTTGCCTGCAGCCATCGTAGCTCCTCTCCTGTTACGTCCGCCGCCCATGCAGACGACGGCTCATGCTTTCATATGGCACTAGGCCAGAAAGGGCCCCGGGTGTTGCCCCGGGGCCCTTCTCAATTACTCCTCGGTACTCTCGACCGTATCGGCCGTAGCATCCTCGGGCGCCGCTTCGGGCTCCGGTGCGGGGCGCTTCTCGCCACCGTAGGTCACCGTCACCATCGCGGAACGCAGGATGCGATCCGCCATGCGGTAACCCTTCTGGTACACATCGTTGACGGTCTCGTCGTACTGCGATGCGTCCTCGACGCGACCCACAGCCTGATGCTCGAGCGGATCGAACGCCTCGCCCTTGGGGTCGATGGGCTCAACGCCCTCATGCGCAAACACGTCGAGCAGCTTGGCATGTACCGCGTCAACGCCATCAACGAACTGCTTAAAGTCGTCGGAAAGCTCTTGACTGCGGGCATGGTCGATCGCGCGCTCGATATCGTCAATCACCGGCAACAGCGCGGTGACAAGCTTCTCGGTCGCGCGCTCGCGCTCGGCGATACGCTCATTGGCGGTGCGGCGACGGAAGTTCTCCCAGTCGGCCTGCAGACGGGCGGTACGCTCGGTGGCGTCCTTTGCTTTGTCCTCGGCGGCCTTCTGAGCCTCTGCCGCAGCATCGAGCTCATTGCGCACGTCGGCAAGCTCCTTCTGGGCCTGCTCGAACTTGAGCTTAAAGTCGTTGTCGGCGGCTTCTTCACCGGCGCGGATAGCGGCTTCCACCATCTCGTCCTCGGTCATCGTCGCCTCCTTGTTGGAATCCTCTACCTGGTTCTCGGCAGCCTCGGCGGCCGGGGCCTCGTTGGCCTCGGTATCGTCAACGGCCTCTACGGGAATCTTCACGTCCTTCTCCTCAGAGTCAACGGGGGCGGCGCCAGCGGCGGCCGCCTCCGTGCGAGCTTTACGGGCGGACATGATTATTTGTCCTCGTCGTCCACAACCTCGTAGTCGGCGTCGACGACGTCATCGTCGGCAGGCTGGGCGCCAGCGGCACCGTCGGTCTGCTGCTGAGCGTCGGCGTAGACAACCTGGGCCAGCTCGTAGGCCACGGACTGCAGGGACTCGCCGGCGGCCTTGATGGCCTCGACGTCAGAGCCCTCGAGCGCCTTCTTGGCGTCGGCGATAGCGGCCTCGGCCTTGGACTTCACGTCGGCGGAAACCTTGTCGCCCAGCTCGTTAAGGGTCTGCTCGGTGGAGTAGCACAGGCTGTCGGTCTGGTTGCGGACCTCGACCTCTTCCTTCTGCTTCTTGTCCTCCTCGGCATGAGCCTCGGCGTCCTTGACCATGCGATCGACTTCGTCGTCGGAAAGCGCGGTGGAGCCGGAGATAGTAATCTGCTGCTCCTTGCCGGTGCCCTTGTCCTTAGCGGAGACCTTGACGATGCCGTTGGCGTCGATGTCGAAGGTGACCTCGATCTGCGGCACGCCGCGGCGGGCAGCCGGGATGCCGGTCAGCTGGAACTTACCGAGCGACTTGTTATCGCGAGCAAGCTCGCGCTCGCCCTGGAGCACGTTGATCTCGACGCTGGTCTGGTTGTCGGCAGCGGTGGAGTAGACCTCGGTCTTGGAGGTCGGGATCGTGGTGTTGCGGTCGATCATCTTGGTCATGATGCCGCCCATGGTCTCGACGCCCAGCGACAGCGGGGTAACGTCGAGCAGCAGGATGCCCTCGACGTCGCCGGTGAGCACGCCGCCCTGGACGGCAGCGCCGTCGGCAACGACCTCATCGGGGTTCACGGACATGTTGGGCTGCTTGCCGGTCATGGTCTTGACGAGCTCCTGGACGGCGGGCATACGGGTGGAGCCGCCGACGAGGATGACCTCGGTCAGATCGGAGAGCTTGAGCTTGGCGTCGCGCAGGGCGTTGGTGACAGGCTGCTTGCAGCGCTCGAGCAGGTCGCGGGTGATCTTCTCGAACTCGGCGCGGGTCAGCGTGTAGTTGAGGTGCAGCGGGCCGGACTGGTTCATGGTGATGAACGGCAGGTTGATGGTGGTCTGCTGGGCGGCGGAGAGCTCCTTCTTGGCGTTCTCGGCAGCCTCCTTCAGACGCTGCAGGGCCATGGGATCCTGACGCAGGTCGACACCGTTCTCCTGCTGGAACTTATCGGCCATCCAGTCGATGACGCGCTGATCCCAGTCGTCGCCGCCCAGGTGGTTGTCACCCGAGGTGGACAGGACCTCAAACACGCCGTCAGCGAGGTCGAGGATGGAGACGTCGAAGGTGCCGCCGCCCAAGTCGAAGACCAGGATGCGCTGGTCGGTGCCCTGCTTGTCCAGGCCATAGGCCAGAGCAGCAGCGGTCGGCTCGTTGACGATACGCTTGACGTTGAGGCCGGCGATCTTACCGGCGTCCTTGGTGGCCTGACGCTGGGCGTCGTTGAAGTAGGCCGGGACGGTGATGACGGCGTCGGTGACGGTCTCGCCCAGATACTTCTCGGCGTCGGCCTTCATCTTTGCGAGCGTCATGGCGCTCACCTGCTCGGCGGTGTAATCCTTGCCCTCGATATCGACGACGGCACGGCCACCCTGGCCCTCCTTGACCTCATACGGCACGGTCTTGATCTCGGAGGTGCACTCGGAGTACTTGCGGCCCATGAAGCGCTTGATGGAGAACACGGTGTTCTTGGGGTTGGTGACCGCCTGGTTCTTAGCGGCCTTACCCACAACGCGGTCGCCGTCGGCGCGGAAGCCAACGACGGACGGGGTGGTGCGGTCGCCCTCGGCGTTCACGATGATGGTCGGAGAACCGCCCTCGAGGACGGCCATAGCGGAGTTGGTAGTACCAAGGTCGATACCAAGAATCTTACCCATTAGAAATTCCCTCTCTCTTGTGCGTTCGCGCCGCGTCGGCGGACTGCCGCGCGACGCTTCGGCTTGTCTTTCAGGATGTAGTGTATCCCCTTATGGGCTGGAATATACAAAATCTAAGTCAATTCATATAAGATTTCTTATCTCTGAAAGTTTAGGTTCTCAAATGCGCAGGTAGATGCACTGTTTGAGTTCTCGGCAGATCTATTGAGATCTATGTAGAGTTGACTGAGGTTTGCGTCCGGGGGTGCCTGGGGCTGCCTTGCGGAAAGCTTGTCCCGGTTTGAGCGTGGATTCCGGGCCGCAGTTTCCGTCTGAAAGCTCAACCGGAAACCGTGTCCCGTTTTGAGAGCTGATACCGGGTCGCAGTTTCCGCTAGCGGGCCCAACCGGAAACTGCGGCCCGTTTTTCGGCAAAATAACGGGATGTCCTTTCCGCAGGCGCGCTCAATAGCTCAATATTTCAAGTCACCTTTAGCTAACATTTGCGCAGCTCAACGGCCCCACCTGCGTGTTTTTTAGTAAACCTTGGCATACTCGGCGAACGGTATGAAGATGCCGGCCAGAGGGTATTGCAAACGGTCGCTCCC
>CAKURW010000064.1 GCA_934675795.1 uncultured Collinsella sp. | reverse complement strand
CTGCTTTAGAAGCAAGGAGTGCATATGAGCACGTACGCAATTAAGGCTGACAAGTTCTTCTTGCCGGCAGGCCCGCAGCTGGGCGGCTATCTCATGGTCGAGGATGGCGTTTTTGGCGCCTGGCAGACCGACGAGCCCTCTTGCGAGATTAAGGACTACACGGGATCGTGGATCGCACCGGGTATGGTCGATACTCACATCCATGGCTTCTATAACCACTCAACTACCGATAACGATCCCGAGGGAATCGATATCAGCTCGACCGAGCTCGCCCGTCGCGGTACCACCAGCTGGTTGCCCACGACGTTCACCGATGGCGTCGAGCAGATCAAGGACGCCTGCGCCGCTATCGCTCAGGCGGACGAGGGTCGCGGCCCCGACTTCTGCGGCGCTCGCATTCAGGGTATCTACCTGGAGGGCCCCTTCTTTACCATGAAGCACGTGGGTGCGCAGAACCCTGCTTATCTTATCGATCCCTCCGAGGAGGTCTTCGATCAGTGGCAGGAGGCTGCGGGTGGTCGCATCGTTAAGAGTGCCATGGCTGCCGAGCGCGACGGTGCTGCTGCTTATGCGGCTGCTCTGAACGCCAAGGGTGTGGTGACCAGCATCGGTCACTCCGACGCCACCTACGATGAGTGCATCGCCGCCATCAACGCCGGTGCCAGCTGCTTTACGCATACCTATAACGGCCAGCGCGGGCTGCATCACCGTGAGCCCGGTGTCGTGGGCGCTGCCATGTCCACGCCCGAGACCTACGCCGAGATCATCTGTGACGGCAAGCACGTTAACCCTGCTGCCATCAAGGCGCTGCTGCAGGCCAAGGGCTGGCAGCACACGGTGCTCATTACCGACTGCCTGGGTTGCGGCGGCATGCCCGAGGGCAGCTACACCAGTGGTGGCATGGACGTCATCATGAAGGACAACCTGTGCTGGCTCGCCGACGGCAAGAGCATTGCCGGCTCGGTGCTCACGCTTGCCCAGGGCGTCAAGAACATTGTCGACTGGGGCATCGCCAGCGCCGATATCGCCATTCGCATGGCAACCGAGGTGCCGGCACGCTCCGCGCACATCGAGGATAAGTGCGGCAGCATCATGCCGGGTCGCGACGCCGACTTTGTCGTGTTCGACCATGAGCTCACCCTCGTCGAGACGTATGTTGGCGGCCAGAGCGTCGGCAACGCCTTTACCGAGTAACGATAGAAAAAGACGGCGGGCCCGAATCTGCTCGGACCCGCCGTATGGGTTAAACGCTCAAAAGCACCTTCACAGTTACAGCTTGTTAGCGATCTTCTTTGCCGTGCGCTTGACGCCGGCCACCAGGCCTCCCGCAGGATGCTCCTTCTCGTATGCTAGACGCTTCTCGCGCTTGGCGTACTCTTCGACGATGATGTCGCCATACTCGTCTTCGATCTTGTCGAAGAAGTCGACGGCGCCCTTAATTTCCTCAGCGGTCGGGTGTCCCTTTTGGACACCGCCGGTGAGCTTGAACGGCCCCCACGTATCAAAGCCGGGGCAGCCGTAGACGCCCATAAAGATGGCCTGCCTCATGCGGCAGATGCCATCGATATCCTTGCCGTACCACTTGTTTTTGCCACCGTAGGTCATAAGGCCAAACACCTTGTCCTGCGGCTGCAACACGTTCGTGAGCACGCGTGCCATGTCCTTGTCGATCTCGGAGTAATAGATGCCCGTGGCGACACCGATCAGATGATATTCGTGCAGGTCGGGGTACTCATTTTTGCCGAGTGACTTCACGTCGAGGGTGTCAATCTCGGGGTGTGCCTCGACGATGGCGTCCACGAGCTTTTTCGTATTGCCGTGATGGCGCGAGGCGTAGAGGATGATGGTTCGCATAAGAAGGCCTTTCAGCTGTAATTGCATCAATGTCTGTATGGTACCCCGTTGCATGGCTGGGATACCGGACGCATCGATGAACGTGCAGGCTTGTCCTTTGGTCAGGGCTGAGACGGGTACTTGTGAGCAAAAAGCAGTTGTTCGAAAGGATGGGCAATGGAATACGCTCTCTCCAACGATTCGATTTCTATTAAGGTGTCCACGGCTGGCGGTTCGTTTACCTCGATCGAGGCTGGAGGTCGCGAGTATCTTTGGCAGGGCGATCCCGCCGTATGGTCCGGCCAGGCACCGATTTGTTTCCCGATTTGCGGAGGCTTGCGCGACAACAGCGCCATGACGTTTGCCGGGCATCATGTAAAGCTCGCTCGCCACGGCTTTGCGCGCAAGCAGGAGTGGAAGCTGCTGAGCCAAGGCGAGAACGAGCTGGCGATGTGCCTGGCTTCGGAGGATAACGCCGCGCTGCTGAGCGAATATCCGTACCCGTTTAAGCTTGTCGCTCGTTATACGCTTGAGGGGGATGCCGTGCGCGTCTCCTATGAGGTGACCAACGAGGGAACCGAGGACATGCCGTTCTTTATCGGCGGTCATCCCGGCTTTAGGTGTCCGCTCGATGAGGGCGAGGCCTATACGGACTACGAGTTGCGCTTTGAGAAAGACGAGGCTGCGGAGCTCTGCACCGCCGTTCCCTCGACTGGATTGATTGACGTGGCAAACCGCTCCAAGAACCCCATGGTGGGAAAGACGCTGCCCCTGTCGCACGAGCTCTTCGATTTTGCGGAGACCATCTTTGACGTGCTCGAGAGCCGTCAGGTCACGCTTTCCAAAAAGGGCGAGGACAAGGGCGTCCGCCTGAGCTTTGAGGGCTTCCCATATCTCATTGTGTGGAGCAAGCCCGAGGGCGATTTTGTGGCAGTTGAACCCTGGGGCGGCCTTTCGACCTGCTCCGATGAGGACGACGTGCTTGAGCACAAGCGCGGCTGCCTTATCGCCAAGCCCAAGGAGACCGTCGTTCGCTCGTTCACGATTGAGATTCTGTAATTCCGTTTTGTCGACTCGTATCGCGAGGCACAAGGAGCCTGCGAGATAAGGAGCTAAAAATGATCCTCACCGTTACGATGAACCCGTCTGTCGATACGCGCTATCAGCTCGATGAGCTCATTATCGACGACGTCAACCGTGTGACGCCCGAAAAGACCGCCGGCGGCAAGGGCCTCAACGTGGCCCGCGTGCTGGGTCAGCTGGGCGACGATGTTGTGGCAACCGGTTTGCTCGGCGGCCACATGGGCGCCTACATGGCTGAGCTCATGGACGCCAACGGTATTAACAACGACTTTGTGCCCATCAAGGGCGAGACTCGCATTTGCCTCAACATCCTCCACGCCGGCAACCAGACCGAGCTGCTCGAGAGCGGCCCGACAATTGCCCCCGAGGAGCTCGATGCCTTTACCGCCAAGTTTACCGAGCTTGCGGGCAAGGCCGACGTCGTCACCATCTCGGGTTCGCTGCCCCGCGGTGTCGAGGCAGACTACTACGCCAAGATCACGGGCATTGCTGAGAACGCCGGCGCCAAGGTGCTGCTCGATACCTCGGGCGCCTCGCTCGAGGCTGCGCTCAAGTCCGAGGTCAAGCCTGAGCTGGTTAAGCCTAACCTGACCGAAATTAACGGCCTTCTGGGCACGAGCTTTACCACCGACGATGTGGACGAGCTCCGTTCCGCGCTCGCCTCTGATGCCCGCTTCTCCGATATCCCCTGGGTCGTCGTATCCATGGGCGCTGCCGGCTCCGTTGGTTTCCATAACGGCCGTGCGTTCCGCGCAAAGACGCCCGATATCCCTGCCGTTAACGCAACAGGCTCTGGCGACTCCACTATCGCAGGCTTCGCGCATGCCATCGCTGCTGGCGCAGACGACGAGACGGTGCTGCGTACCGCCAACACTTGCGGCAAGCTCAACGCCATGGATCCTATGACCGGCCATCTAGTCATGGACCGTTGGGACGAGGTCTACAACGGCGTTGTCGTGACCGAGCTGTAAGAGCTTGGGTGACGGTCCCGGCATCGTTTGCTAGCTCATGTCGACGACAAGTGCAGTAGCATTATGCCGGGGCGCGACGCCGACGCTGTCGTGTTCAATCCCGACCTTACCCTGGTCGAGACGTATGTGGGTGGCAACAGCGTCGGTAATGCGTTTGCCGAGTAGCCGCCAAAGAAACGATCCGAGAGGGGATTTAGATGATTTACGGTGCATTGGGCGATATCGAGGAGTACCGCGGAATGCTCAAGGGCCTCGACGTGCTGATCGACTGGCTCGAGGAGAACGATCCGGCGGAGCTCGAGGTTGGCAGCCATCCGATTCTGGGCGACAAGGTCTTTGCGAACGTCATGGCTCCCACGACGCGTCCCGAGGTCGAGGCTCACTATGAGACGCATCAGCGCTATCACGACCTGCAGATCGACGTCGAGGGTCGCGAGGCCTTTAAGGTTGCCACGGGCAGCCTGACGCTGGTTCAGGAGTTTGACGAGAAGGACGACTACGATCTGGTCGATTCCGACGCCTCGATCGCCGGCGATCTTGCTGACGACAAGTTTGCACTGTTCGTTGCCGGCGAGCCTCACATGCCCACGCTCGAGTTCCCGGGCGATGGCACGCAGCCGGTCAAGAAGATCTGCTTTAAGCTGCTTGCAGACGCTTACTGGGAGGAGTAGCGCGCTGCTCGGCTGAGCTGTTCGTCTGATGGCATGATTCCCCCAGGGAAATCATGCTAGTACCCCGCCAACCGTGTTTCCCTAGGGGAATCACGTTTGGCGGGGTTTTCTGTTTTTGAATAGGGAAGCTGTTTATTTGCGAAGAACATCGGCTAGCCGCAGGATTGAAATCATCGACCGATAAGTGAGTTCCACCTTTTCGCCCGCAAGCAGTCGTTTCGATTGAATCTCATCCAGCCCCACAAGCCGAGAGAACAACGAACTGCTCATCGTGCCCTCGTCAATTGACTCCCTTATGGTCTTCAAAACGTCCGTATCATGAAGCGATGCCGAGCTGTAGGGGGCAACACGAGCGGAACTCTCAATTAACGACGAGACAAAAGGATGGAGATGCTTTGGACATAGTCCATCAAACACCACATCCCCATTATCGTTCGAGCCGACCAGGCGCCAAGTATAATGATCGACCCAGTCATCTCCGTCATATATGGCGTCCATGAGCAACTTCCCGTCTAGAGAGAGAAATCTATTTGGACATCGGGGCGCAAGACCGCAATCCATATCGGGCCTGCAGCAGCTCCAACCCAACGCACCACATAGGTTCCCTTTCGTACATGTGTATCAATCTGCCCCGAAATGCCGGTGAATGCAATTCCAGACCCGTTTGTCGGATAGCAATCGACGTATTTTTGTTTTCCGCTCACAACCTTGTATAGATATATCGTTCCAGCAAAAGAGAAGGTATCGTGGCTATTTTAAATCTATATGGCCAATTCGAGCCCTCACCATGGCAATTGTTGCAGCTGGGTTTCTTTTCATTAAAATTTCACTTTGGTAAATCCCCGCCCCCTAAGCATTAAATCCGAAGTCCACCGAGTGGGCGAATCGGCAACAAAAAAGCCGCCCGAAGGCGGCTATCTTGTGCAATGGAGCCAGCGACCGGGCTCGAACCGGTGACCCCCGCTTTACGAGAGCGGTGCTCTACCAACTGAGCTACGCTGGCGGCCATGTGGTGACGCAACTGAGGCGTCAACGGCTGTCTATGATACGGGACATCGCACATCCGTGCAAGTGTTCTGACGGCTTTTCTCACTTTAAATGCACTCCTTGATTATCAACTTCATCCGAACACCTCCCACATTCATCCGCACATGTGCGGATGAATGTGGGAACCCGATACCC
>CAKURW010000063.1 GCA_934675795.1 uncultured Collinsella sp. | reverse complement strand
GACGGGAAACGAAAAAGCCCGGTTTTAAACCGGGCTCGAACAAACACGCCTATTGACAATGGCTTTCTCATATTAAAGGGGTCGCCGCCGCTAAGGCGTTGACCCCTTAATCCAAGCAACGGCGCTGCCCAGCTTTCCAGAACTTGGGCTGCCGTCGACACTATTCTACCCACGAATGATATTTTGAACAATCGGCAATGCTGCTCCAAAAGCCAGGCACAACTGGCACAACCTAGGCGGTCGCTGAATATGGCAAAGAAACTGTCCCTTTAACACATCCAAAATATTGCCTTTACGTGTTGATGCACACGGTGTGCAATAATACTCGCACTGTGCAATAGCGCACAGGCTGAGTAACAAGGAGGACGCTTGTCCCAGCTCGAGAAATGCGACCGCCGGTCCCTTCGTTCGCAGCGTGCCCTTCGCCAGGCACTTGCCAGCGAGCTTGCCGAAAGCGGCGATCTTTCGCGCATTAACGTCGCGTCGCTTACCGAGCGTGCCGGCCTCACGCGCCGCACGTTCTATTCGCACTACCGCGATATTCCCGACTTTATCAATCAGATCGAGGATGGCCTGCTGTCAGAGATTCGTGAGCGTGTTGAGCTCATCACTGCAGCCAAGCTGCCCGATCTTTACCGTAACATCGACGAGCTCGAGCCGGCGCCCGGTTCGGTTGAGTTGCTGCGCTATCTTGCAGCCAATCGCGATCTTATCGGTGCCCTGCTGGGCCCTGGCGGCGACCAAGCCTTCATTAAAAAGATCATCGACACGGCACGCGAGGCCGTGGTTCCGCGTGCGCAGACGGGCATTTTGGGCCTGGCGCTGGGCACGTTCTTTGACTACTACGTTACCTACGTCGTGAGCGCCGAGGTCGGCATGATTCAGCGCTGGTTTGAGCGCGGGCTCACCGAATCGCCCGAGACCATGGCGCGCATTATGACGGTGCTCGCTTTTGTGCGCCCTGGTGATCTGTATGGCCAACCCATCGATATCAACGTGCCGGAATACGGCATGAAGCTATTGAATCTGCAGCTCGAGGACGCGGTCGACACCACCGCAACCGTCGAGTCCAACAACTAAGAGGAGAGACAATGAGCAAACTCGTCGAGGGCATTAAAGACCGTGTGGTCGCTGCCGCACGCGAGGCTGCGCCCGCCGTGGTGGACGCCGCGCAGAAGGCCGCGACCGCGGCTGCCGAGAAGGTCGCCGAGGCAGTTGCCGATGCCAAGAACGCGGCAGGGGAGACGTCCGTCGCCAGCGAGCCCGCCACCGCCGCTGAGCCCGTAGCCGCCGCCCACGCCCCCGAAGGCGCGATCTTCAACCCCGGCAACGCCCACGGCAACCTGCACCTGGGCATCGACGTGGGCTCCACCACCGTTAAGCTCGCCGTGCTCAACGACGACAACCAGATCGTCTACGCCAAGTACCAGCGCCACCACACCGACGTCCGTGCCTGCGCCCGCGACCTGTTCGAGGGCGCTGCGACCGTGCTGCCGACGGCCCAGATGACCTGCGCCATCACTGGCTCGGGCGGCCTGCTGCTGTCCCAGTGGCTCGACCTGGAGTTTGTCCAGGAGGTCATCGCCAGTAAGCGCGCCGTCGAGACCCTTATCCCGGCCACCGACGTCGCCATCGAGTTGGGTGGCGAAGACGCCAAGATCATCTACTTCGATAACGGCATCGAGCAGCGCATGAACGGCACCTGCGCTGGCGGCACGGGCGCGTTCATCGACCAGATGGCAACCCTGCTGCACACCGACGCCAGCGGTCTCAACGAGCTCGCGGCCAACGCCACCACCATCTATCCCATCGCCAGCCGCTGCGGCGTTTTTGCCAAGACCGACGTGCAGCCGCTGCTCAACGAGGGGGCCCGCCCCGAGGACGTGGCCGCCTCCATCTTCCAGGCTGTCGTGACCCAGACCATCTCGGGCCTGGCGTGCGGCCGTCCCATCCGCGGCAACGTCGCCTTCCTGGGCGGCCCGCTGCAGTATCTCTCCGAGCTGCGCCACCGCTTCTACCTCACGCTCAATCTGGACGAGGAGCACCGTATCGTGCCCCAAAACGCCCACCTGTTTGTGGCGAGCGGCGCCGCCATGGCGCATGAGTTCAACAAGCTCAGCACGTTCCCGCAGCTCATCGAGGCCATCGACAGCCTGGGTGATACGCAGGGTGCCGAGGTCGAGCGCCTGGATCCGCTCTTTGCCACCGACGAGGACTTCGCCGAGTTCAAAACCCGCCACGACCAGGAAGTCGTTCCCAAGGGCAAGCTCGACGGCTACACCGGCCGCGTGTTCATCGGCATCGACGCCGGTTCCACCACCATGAAGGCCGCACTCGTGGGCGAGGACGGCCAGCTGTTGCACACCTGGTACGGCAACAACAACGGCGACATCCTAGGCACGGCCAAGGTCATCATGGCCGATTTCTACAACCACATCCCCGCCGGCTGCACCATCGGCCACGTGACCACCACGGGTTACGGCGAGGCGCTGCTCATCGAGGCCCTCAAGGCCGATTCCGGCGAGATCGAGACCGTTGCGCATCTGCGCGGCGCCAAGGCATTCCTGCCCGGCGTCGAGTTTATCCTGGACATCGGCGGCCAGGACATGAAGTGCCTGCGCGTCAAGGACGGCGTGATCGAGCACATCATGCTCAACGAGGCCTGCTCGTCGGGCTGCGGCAGCTTTATCGAGAGCTTCGCCGTGTCCATGAACATGGACGTGCGCGCATTTGCCGATGCCGCTATCCACGCCAAGGCCCCCGTCGACCTGGGCAGCCGCTGCACGGTCTTTATGAACTCGCGCGTCAAACAGGCGCAAAAGGAAGGCGCCACGGTGGGCGACATCGCGGCCGGCCTGTCCTATTCCGTCATCAAGAATGCCCTATTCAAGGTCATTAAGCTGCGCGACCCCAAGGAGATCGGCAACCAGGTGATCGTCCAGGGCGGCACCTTTATGTCCGACGCCACGCTGCGCGCGTTTGAGCAGCTCACCGGCGTGCATGCCGTGCGCCCCGACATCGCCGGCTGCATGGGCGCCTACGGTGCGGCCCTGCTCGCCCGCGATCGCGCCGGCGCCGACGGCATCTCGACCATCCTTTCTGCCGAGGACATCGCGCACCTCACCGTGACGCAAAAGCATGTCCGCTGCGGTCGCTGCTCCAACAACTGCCAGCTTACCGTCAACGACTTTGGCGGCGGCAGGCGCTTCATTACCGGCAACCGCTGCGAGAAGGGCGCTGGCCACAAAAAGCAGAAGACCGAGGCCCCCAACCTCTTCAAAAAGAAAAACGAGTTGCTGTTTAACCGCGAGGTGCTGAGCCCCGACGAGGCCCCGCGCGGCACCGTGGGTATCCCGCGCGCACTCAACATGTACGAGAACTACCCCTTCTGGCACGCGTTCTTTACGCGCTTGGGCTTTAGCGTGCAGCTGTCCGACCAGTCGAGCAAAAAGACCTACCAGGCGGGCATTGAGTCCATGCCGTCCGAGAGCGTGTGCTATCCGGCCAAGATGAGCCACGGCCACGTGATGAACCTCATCGACCGTGACGTCGACTTTATCTGGATGCCGTGCGTGCGCTGGGAGCGCAAGGAGGATCCGACGGCAGGCAACTGCTATAACTGCCCCATCGTCATGAGCTACCCCACGGCGCTGGCGCTCAACATCGACGAGATCCGCGAGCAGAACATCGAGTTCCTGTACCCGTTTGTGCCCTATCACGACAAGACCGAGCTCAAGCGCCGTCTGTACCAGGTGCTCGCCGTCGACCGCGTGGCCGATGCTGAGGCCGGTCGCGGTCGCGTGCGCGGTCCCAAGATCACGCGCTCTGAGGTCGATGCCGCTGTCAACGCTGCTTTTGAGGCCGATGCGCGCTTCCACGAGGATATCCAGACCATGGGCGAGGAGGCCCTTAAGTGGGTCGAGGACCACGGCGGCCACGGCATCGTACTCGCCGGCCGTCCCTACCATAACGACCCCGAGATCAACCATGCCCTGCCCGAGCTTATCTCGAGCTTTGGCTTTGCGGTCTTTACCGAGGATTCGCTTGCGCACCTGGTGAAGCCCGAGCGTCCGATTCGCGTCGTTGACCAGTGGATGTACCACAGCCGCCTGTATGCCGTCGCCCGTTTTGTGACGATGCGCAACGACCTGGACCTGATCCAGCTCAACTCTTTCGGCTGCGGCCTGGACGCTCTGACCACCGACCAGGTGCAGGAGATTTTGGAGGCCAGCGGCAAGATCTACACCGTGCTAAAGATCGACGAGGTGTCCAACCTGGGCGCCGCGCGCATCCGCATCCGCTCGCTCATGGCGGCGCTCAAGGACCAGGAGGCCGAGCGCTTGGCCGAGGCCACGGCCGCGGGCGAGGCCTACGAGCAGGGCGATGCCGCGCCGGTGACGCCCTCCACGGACGCTCCCGCGTTCGCGAGCCGCAAGTACACGTTTGAGGCTCAGCGCGAGAGTGCTTCGACAGCATGGCCCAAGGTGCCCTTTACCGAGCAGATGCGCGACGAGGGCTACACCATCCTGTGCCCGCAGATGGCCCCGATCCACTTTGACCTGGTCAAAGAGGTGTTCCGCGGTGCCGGCTACAACTTGGAGCTGCTGCCCTCGACCGATCACGACGCCGTCGAGGCCGGCCTGCGCTATGTGAACAATGACATTTGCTACCCGTCGATTCTGGTGACGGGCCAGATTATGGAGGCCATCGAGAGCGGTCGATACGACCTGTCCAAGACGGCCGTGGTCATCAGCCAGACCGGCGGTGGCTGCCGTGCCACCAACTACATCGCGCTCATCCGCAAGGCCCTGCGCGAGAGCGGCCACCCCGAGATTCCGGTGATCTCGCTTTCGGCCGTGGCGCTCGGCGAGGACAACCCCGGCTTTAAGATTACGCCGGCGCTGCTTAAGCAGGCAGTCTATGCGGTGCTCTTTGGCGACGTGATGATGCAGATGCTCTACCGCTGCCGCCCGTACGAGGCAACGCCCGGTGCCGCCAACGCGCTCTACGAGGAGTACATGGCGCGCGCCCGCAAGCTGGCGCCTAAGTTCAATCGCCACAACTACACCAAGCTGTGCCGCGAGGCCATCCGCGCGTTCGACACCATGCCGCTTGTGGGCGAGGGCACCAAGCCACGCGTGGGCGTAGTCGGCGAGATCCTGGTCAAGTTCCACCCTACGGCCAACAACCACGTGGTCGATGTCATTGAGCGCGAGGGCTGCGAGGCTGTGGTGCCGGGACTGCTTGACTTCTTCCTGTACTCCATGAGCAACGCCGAGCTTCAAAAAGACGAGCTGGGAAGCTCTGCCACGGCGCGCGCTAGCATGCAGGCGCTCATTAAGCTGGTGGACTGGATGCGCACGCCGGTGGAGGAGATGCTCGAAAAGTCCCGCCGCTTCGAGGCGCCCGAGCGCATTGGCACCATGGCGGACAAGGCTCGTACGGTGCTTTCGGTGTGCAACAACATGGGCGAAGGCTGGCTGCTCACGGCCGAGATGCTCGACCTGATCGACCACGGTGCGCCCAACATCATCTGCACGCAGCCCTTCGCGTGCCTGCCCAACCACGTAGTGGGTAAGGCCGTGATCAAGGAGCTGCGCCGCCAGCATCCCGAGAGCAACATCGTCGCGGTGGACTACGACCCCGGCGCGTCCGAGGTCAACCAGCTCAACCGCATTAAGCTCATGATCAGCGTGGCCAAGGAAAACATGCGCGCCGGCAAGGGCTTTAAGCTCGAGAAGGTGGCGCCGCTCGCGATGGACGAGGTCACCGGCCAGATGCGTGCCCACGATGGCTGCGTGAGCTGCGGCTCGGTCGACGAGAGTGCCGTGGCGTCGGTCGCTGAGCGCCTGGGACGCGGCATTAAGAAGTAACTGGCCTGCTTTGGGCTAGATATGAGACAAACGGGTGGTAGCCGTACCGGCTACCACCCGTTTTTGCTGGACATATGTTGCGTAAACGTCCCAGCTATTACCCCTTACGAACATAGATTTCGGAAGTATGCGGCAAAATCTGAATAGGCCGAGCACACCGGATATGTCCAATCTCTGTACCTGCACTGATAATTGTCCTCGGGGGAAGCGGGCACTGCGGGGGCGCGTCAACGGCGCGCGATTTCCGCGTCGCA
>CAKURW010000062.1 GCA_934675795.1 uncultured Collinsella sp. | reverse complement strand
GGCCCCGACACCGAGTACAACATGGTCAACGCCGGTGCCGCCATCAACGAGGCCAACGAGCAGGAGATGTTTGAGCTCGTCGATTCGCTCGATGACATGACCTGCTTGGTCATCAGCGGCTCGCTGCCTCCCAACACTTCCGAGGGCTTCCTGGCCGAGGTCCTGCGCCGCGTCAAGGCCAAGGGGGCCGAGTTCGTCCTCGATATCTCGAGCCATCAGCTGGCAGACCTCATTGCCATGGAGCCGCTGCTGATCAAGCCCAATGATGACGAGCTGCTCGACATCTTTGGCATCAAGGTGAGCGGTGGCGACGACGAGTCCGTCAAGGGCGCGATGGCCGATCTGCACGCCAAGGGCGCCAAGAACGTGCTGCTGACCCTCGGTGGCGACGGCGCGTACTTCTCCAACGGCGAGCATATCTGGTTTGCCAACCGCACCTTCGACGTCAAGCTGCTGTCGACGGTGTGCGCCGGCGATTCCTCGCTCGCTGCCTTCTTGTCCGTGTGGCACGACGCCCCCGAGCGCGTCGAGGATGCCTTGCGTCTTTCGATGGCCACCGGCGCCAACGTGGTCGAGTGCCCCGGTCTGGGCGATTTTGCCAAGGTGGACGAATATAAGAAGCACATCGAGGTTCGCCAGGTCTGCTAGTTCCGGCACCTTGTCTGAATAGTTTGATTATTTCGCATCCGTCTTAGACTAGGACGGATGCGTTTTTGTTTATCGGACTTGCGTGTGCAGTGGAGGCTGTTTCTTGCTAGACTTCTTGCAGACGCAATCGATAGCCAATTTGATAGCCACAGGAGGCCACAGGTATGTGCAATGTTTTGCTCAACGGTACGCAACCGTCCGATGCGTCCCTGCGCGTCCTGCGCGCGCTTGAGGCGGCTGGTCTTGAGGCTTGGTACGTGGGCGGTTGGGTGCGCGACGCCCTGATGGGGTGCCCCAGCCACGATGTTGATATGTGCTGTAGCGGCCTGTGGCAGGAGTCTAAATCGGCGCTCGAGGCCGCTGGTATCGCGGTCGTGGAGTCGGGCATTAAATTTGGCGGAATCACGGCTATTTCCGATGGCGAGCGTATTGAGGTCACAACGTACCGTCTGGATGGCTTTTACACCGACGGGCGCCATCCTCAGAGTGTCGAGCGTGCCGCCTCGCTCGAGGATGATCTGGCGCGCCGCGACTTTACCGTCAACGCCATGGCCTGGCATCCCGAGCGCGGGCTTGTCGACCGCTACGACGGCCAGGGTGATCTGGAGCGCAAGCTGATTCGCGCTGTCGGTGATCCCAAGCGTCGCTTTAACGAGGACGCCCTGCGCATGCTGCGTGCGGTGCGCTTTGCCTGCCGTCTGGACTTTATGATTGAGCCCGAGACTAAGCGTGCGCTTGCCGAGTGCGCGCCGCTGCTCGATGCCGTGGCGCGCGAGCGTGTGGGTATTGAGCTCGAGGGCATTCTTTCGACCGGTCATGGGGGAGACGCGATGCTTCGCTATCCCGAGCTCATCTGTGCCGCTGTGCCCGAGTTGGCAGCGGGTCGCGGGTTTGATCAGCGAAGTGTCTACCATGCGTTTAACGTCTACGAGCATATCGCCCGTGTGCTGACAGTGGCAGGGGAGCTGGCGCTGTGCGACGGCGTCGCGCCATCGTCGAGCCTTATGTGGGCGGCGTTTTTGCACGATGTCTCCAAGCCCGAGTGCTTTACGGTCGATCACGCCGGCAGCGGACACTTCTACGGTCATCCCGAGCTCGGCGCCAAGAAAGCGCGCGTCATTATGGATCGCCTGGCGCTCTCGCACGACCTTGTGCGCGACGTGTGCCTGCTGATCAAATATCACGACAAGCCGCTGCGCCCCGAGCGTTCTTGCTTGCTTAACATAATGCGCTTGCTTTCGGGCGAGGGCATCGACACGTCTCGCCTGATAGATGAGCTCATGGACCTTAAGCGTGCCGACACGCTCGGCAAAGCGCCGTCGTGCTTCTACTACGTCGAGACGATTGAGAAAATGCGCGCACTCGCCCATGAGCTGCTTGCGGCAGGGGAGCCCTATACGCTCAAGATGCTCTCCATCAACGGCGCCGATCTGATCCGAGCTGGCGTTAAGCCAGGCCCCGAGCTGGGCCAGCTACTTAACGCTGCCCTCGACGCCGTCATTGAAGATAACATCCCCAACACCCGAGAAATCCTTCTGGCTCATCTAGGTCTAGAATGATTTTTCTGGGACGGGGCTTAAAAAATCATTTTGATAACCGGGGGTAGCTAATTTGGGACGGGGCTATTTTAGCTGTCTCGTATATGAATTTAGCAATGAAGGTAAATGGACAGCGAGGCAGCTAAAATAGCCCCGTCCCAAATTAGCTACCCTGCAACGTGAACGCTTACGCAAAATGATTTTTTAAGCCCCGTCCCAGAAAAATCATTGGCTGTAGCGTTGACCTGCGTATTCCATAACCTCCCGACAAAAATTGGGCAATTTAGAATTTCTTCTTGCGCTGATGTTTTTTGTCCCGTAATATACTTCCTTGCAGCACGGCAGTGCAGATGTCATGTGGCCCGTTCGTCTAGCGGTTTAGGACGCCGCCCTCTCAAGGCGGAGATCACCAGTTCGAATCTGGTACGGGCTACCACTTCTTTTCTGCTGAGCCCTATGGCCCGTTCGTCTAGCGGTTTAGGACGCCGCCCTCTCAAGGCGGAGATCACCAGTTCGAATCTGGTACGGGCTACCACGCATCTGATACCCGGTCTTCCCACGGAAGTCCGGGTTTTTTATTATCAAACAGCCGTCTGCAATTCCCGTTTGTACCAGAGCTTTGCGTTCTGCTTATGGCCCTTACGGGTACAATATCCAAGATAATTTGACTGTTAGAAGGAGCCTCATGACTGAGTCCTCTCAGCATACGTCCAAGCCCCAGGTCGAGGTTGAGGCCTCGGGCGGAGACGACAATAAGAGCGCACGCCGCGGCGCCATCTTTATCGGCGTCGTGCTGGTGGGTTATATCGTCTATCTGGTGGTAACCGGGCAGATGGGGCAGTTCTGGGCCGCTATGTCGAGCGTCCAGGCGCCATGGCTCGTTGTCGCGTGTCTTTGCATGTTCATGTATCTGTTCTTTGGCATTGTGGCCTATGCGATCGCCGTCTGGCTCGACCCATATTCGCCCGTCGGCATCCGCGACCTGATCTCGGTCGAGGCGAGTGGCATCTTCTTTGGCAACCTGACGCCCATGATGATGGGCTCGACTCCCGCCCAGATCTACCGCCTGACCAAAGCGGGCCAAAATGTCGGCGAGGCTGGCGCCACGCAGTTCACGCGCTTTATCGTGTACCAGTTTGGCCTCGTTGCCTGGGGCGCTATCCTACTGCTTGCTCGCATGCCGTTTTTTGCCGAGCGCTATGGCGACATGACGCTGCTGTGCGTCTTTAGCTTTGGTGGGCACTGCTGCATCTTGCTTGGCATCTTCGCCGTCGCGCTCATGCCTAAGACCGTCACGCGCGTCGCCCATTGCATCATCAATTGGCTCGAGCGCATTGGTGTCTCGGCCACTAAGATCGAGAGTTGGCGCACGTTTGTCGATGGCGAGATCTACTCCTTCTCCGAGAAGTTCAAGCTTTCGGCCGGACATTTTTCTTCCATGCTGCTCACCGTGTTTATCACCATGCTGCAGCTCGCGTTTTTCTATCTGGTTCCGTATTTCCTGATGCTTGCCTTTGGCCACCACGAGGTCGACTTTTTCTCGGTCATGGCCGCGAGCGCCTTTGTCCAGCTGTTAAGCTCTGCGGTTCCCTTGCCCGGTGGAACTGGTGGCGCTGAGGGCGGCTTTGCATTGTTCTTGGGTCATTTCTTCGGTTCGGCTTCGACCGCCGGCTATCTGCTGTGGCGTCTCATTACGTTTATTGCGCCTACCATTTTGGCTGCGCCCCTGCTGGGACTTAAGAGCGCCCACAACGAGAGCATCCATGCGCGCTGGGATCGCGTGATGCGCAAGCTCGGCCGCACGCCTCAGACGCCCTCTGCGCCCACTAAGCCGCACCCCACGAATGCTGTTACCGTTGATCCCAAGAAGCACGCTCAGAAGGCTTCTGGGACCGCAAAGCCGGCTCATAAGGCCTATGTGCGTCAGACAGGAGACTGTATTCGCGTATCTCCGTCGTCACTCAATAAGAAGAAGCACCCTAAGTCGCAGTAGGGCAGTCGTGCGTTCTTCATGATGCGAGGCATATTTGTGCTGTATGGGGGATAATCCTCTTACGTAGATTATCTCTCATCTGTTGATGAATGCTCGCATATCGAAGGGACACGCCCATGGCAACCAGCAAACCGCGTCTTGATCGTCGCATCGTTCGCAGCCGTAATGCCATCCTTTCGGCTTTCGAGCGCCTGCTCATGGAAAAGCCGCTGGCAGACATTACGGTGAGTGCTATTGCGCGCGAGGCCAATGTCGACCGCAAGACCTTTTACGTTCACTTTGGTACGGTTGACGGCCTGCTCGATGCCATTGCCGTCGATGTGGTGGAGATGATTGTCGACTCGGTCGAGAAAACGCTTGCTTCAATGGACGGCGACACCAACGAGCGCGCTCTTGGCGCGGCGGCGACCTTCTTTAAAACCGTTAACGAGGCACTGTGCAACAACTTGGTGCTTAATCGTCAACTTATCGAGAACATTCCGCTCGATGATTTTATGGCTCGTCTTCGTGCGCCGCTCGAGCACGAGATTGCCGAGCGCGATCTGCTGCCTCAAGGTCTCAAGGACGAGATGTTCGACTACTATCTGTCGTTTTTGCTGTCGGGTATTATCGGTATCTATCGCACGTGGGCATTGTCTGATGGCTCGGTTCCTATCGAGCGCGTCTCGGAGGTTGCCAACGACCTCACGCTCAACGGCCTTTCGAGTCTGGAATCTCGCTTGGATTAGGCCTAGTTGGGCTCGTCGGCGTGGAAATTCCTGTTCACGAGGTTCTCCGGCGCCTTGGAGACCTCGCCGGCGTAGGAGCTGTAGCCTGAGGATCCTTAAAAAAGTCCAGTTTATCCTTCCCACTCCAATTGGGAATCCTCCGATGCGCCTTCGCACGCTTGCATGACCTCGATACCATGCGAGCGTGCGAACTCGACGAGCTCTGCGTTGCGGGCGTTTATGGTGCCGAAGGCGGCGGGGCACACGATAAGGCGCGCACAGTGGACGAGGAGCTCTTTGGCGTGGGCTATGGTTTTATCCCCGATAGGCTCGAAGGCGCGCTCGGCCACGCATTCCGCCGCCAGGTCGCGCGCGAGCTCACAGTCGATGTCCCCTTCGTGCAGAACGCCCGCGTAGAACGCCTTGCCCTGCCGGATGAGCTGGCGAAACACAGCCGACCCCGTACCCGCGCCGGCGATGACGAACGTGTGCGCATCGCCGTGCGGGCGCCCAATTTCCACGCTGCCGAAGCGCTCGTTGAAGGTGCCATGTTGAAGGCCGTAGAGCTCGCCAATCGTCTCGCGCGTGAATATGTCCTCGGGTGCGCCGGCGCGGAAGACCCGACCGTCCTTCACGCAAATCACCTTGTCGGCGCTTTTCTGCGCGAGCTCGAGTTCGTGGATGGACATGATGACAGCCACATTCTGCGATTTCGCAAGGTGGCGAAGTATTCGCAGCAGGTCGATCTGGTAGCGGATATCGAGATACGATGTGGGCTCGTCGAGCACGAGCACACGCGGATCCTGCGCGATGGCGCGTGCGAGCATGACGCGCTGGCGTTGCCCGTCGCTTATCTGCATGAAGTCGCGCTCGGCGAACTCTTCCACATGTGCGGTTTTCATGGCCTCGTCGACCCGACTATGGTCGTCGGGCGAGAGTGTGCCCATTCGCCCGGTGTAGGGATGCCTTCCCGCCTCTACGATATCGCGGCAGGTGAGGAGCTCGGTCCGGGGTCGATCTGTCAGCATAACGGCAAGGTTCCTTGCGAACTCCGCTGTCTTCCATCGGGAAATCTCCCGCCCGTCGAGCTCGACCGCGCCGGCAAGCGGTGCCAGATGGCGTGTGATGGTTTTCAAGATGGTCGACTTGCCCGAGCCGTTCGGCCCGATGAGCGCCACGACGTCGCCCGCGCGAACCTCCAGATCGACGCCTTCGACTACGACCTTCTTGTCGTAGCCCGCCGACAGGTCGCTTATGCGGAAAAGCGGTGCTCCGTCAGCCTGCGTTTCGACCGGGGTTTCGAGGTTCGACTCCGCTCGGAGGAGGCGTTCCGCGCGCAGTCCCGCACGAGCCGAAAGTGCCTTCTGGCGCTTTCGCGCGAGCTCAGGACTGTCTAAGCATGGAATGCCCCCTCCGAGCGTTTTGGGCCGCGGCATGAATTCCCCCATCTACCTCACTCGTTTCTTCAACATGAGCGCGATAACCACCGGCGCGCCGAAGATGGCGGTGACGGCGCTGATGGAAAGCTCGACGGGAGAGAACAGCGTGCGCGCGATCAAATCGCAGCCCGCGCAGAAGATGGCGCCTCCCAAGAAGCACGCAGGAATCACGCG
>CAKURW010000061.1 GCA_934675795.1 uncultured Collinsella sp. | reverse complement strand
ACCAACGAGCAGGATCTGTACAACCTGATGGACGTGTACCTGGACGCGGTGTTCAACCCGGCCATCTATACCAAGCCCACCATTTTTGAGCAGGAGGGCTGGCACTACGAGCTGGACCTGCCGGAGGGCGCCGAGGGCGAAGGCGACGGCAGCTCCGCGAGCCTGCGCGAGGGCACGCTGCGCTATAACGGCGTGGTGTTCAACGAAATGAAGGGCGCGCTGTCCGACCCCATGAGCGTGCTGGACGATGCTGTTAACGCCGCACTCTATCCCGACACCGCCTATGCGCACGAGAGCGGCGGCGACCCACGCGCGATTCCCGCGCTCACCTACGAGCAGTTCCTGGATACGCACGCGCGCCACTACAATCCTTCCAACTCTTATATAACGCTCTACGGCGACCTAGATGTGGACCGCGCACTGGCGTTTTTGGACGAGCGTTATCTGTCGCAGTCGAGTGCCGCGAGCCGCCGCATGGACGCTGCCGTCGCCGCCGGCGAGGACCCGTCCGTGCTGGCGCCCAATCCGCTGGACGTGCAGGCGCCCGTGACCTGCGAGTACAAGCGCGTCGAGATGGCCACCACGCCCGAGAACGCCCTGGTGGGCCTGGGTCTTGTGCTGGGCAGCGCACTCGACCGCAAGCGCACGATCGCGGCGGACATCCTGTTCGAGGCACTGCTGGGTTCCAACGAGGCACCAGTTAAGAAGGCCATTCTGGCCGCCGGCCTGGGCGGCAACGTGGTGAGCTACACCGCAGCCGAGAGCCTGCAGCCCTACGAGCTCATCATGCTGCAAAACGCGCAGCCCGGCGTAGCGCGCGAGCTGCGCCGCGTGTTCCAGGACGCCTGCCGCGACCTGTGTGAGCACGGCGTTCCGCGCGAGCGCCTGGAAGCCATCATCAGCAGCAACGAGTACGACCTGCGCCAGCGCGACTACGGTATCGCCGACGGCGTGGCCATTGCGTGCGACGCGCTGAGCACCTGGCTCTACGATGACGACGCCGCGACGCTGGCGCTCAAGTACGGCCCAGTGTACGAGGAGCTGCGCGGCGAGCTGGACGGCAGCTACTTTGAGGACCTGCTGCGCGAGCTGGTGCTGCAGAACGATCACATGGCGCTGGTCGAGCTGGTGCCGGTGGACGCCGCCGAGGGTTCGGAGGGTGCCGAGGCCGCCGAGCTGGCAGCCAAGCGCGACGCCATGACCGATGCCGAGCTGGCCGACGTGGTCGAGCGCACGGCCGCGCTGCGTGCCGCGCAGGAGGCGGAGGACACGCCCGAGGACAAGGCAACGCTGCCGCGCCTGCGCGTGTCCGACATTGGCGAGGCGCGCCCCGAGCCGCCGCTGGTCGTGGACACGACCGTGCCCATCCCCTGTCTGCGCCACGGCATCCCCACCAACCGCCTGGCCTACGCCATGCAGTACTTCGACCTGAGCTGCGTCGCATTTGAGGACCTGCCCTACGTGACGCTGCTCTGCCGTCTGCTCAAGCAGCTGCCCACGCGCGAGCACCCGGCCGAGGAACTCGACAACTTGCTCGCTGGCAAGCTCGGCTTTTTGAGCTTTACGACCGAAGTCATGACGCAGCCCGAAGTGGACGGCGTGCGCCCCTACCTGCTGGTGAGCGCCGGCACCCTGTCCGAGAAGATCGATGCGCTGGCGAGTCTGCCGCGCGAGGTATGGTCGAGCACGCTTTTGCTCGATGCCGACGCCGGCCGAGTGCGCGACGTGCTCACGCAGATTCGCATTGGGCTTGAGCAGGGCTTTATCAACAACGGCCACTCGGCGGCACTCGGCCGCGCGATGAGCTACAGCTCGCCTTCGGCCGTGGTGCGCGAGCAGCTCTCGGGCGTAGACTTCTACCTGTTCTTGCGCGATCTGCTCGAGCACTTTGACGAGCGCGTGGACGGGCTGCGTACCAAGCTTGCCGAGCTGGCGGAGCGCATCTTTGTGGCCGATGGCTGCATGGCGAGCTTTACCGGCAGCGACGAGGACTTTGACGCATACTGGGCCGCCGCGGGTAACCTGGGGCTGGGCGCTGGCGACGGCACCGATGCCGGCCGCGACGCGCTCGTGGTGCCAACGCCGCGCGACCGCCACGAGGCTTTTGTCATCCCCAGCGACATCTGCTTTGCGGCAAGCGCGTGCGACCCGCGTCGCCTGGGCATTGACGTGACGGGCGCCTGGGCGGTTGCCGCCAACGCACTCTCCTACGACTACCTGTGGAACGAGATCCGCGTGAAGGGCGGCGCGTACGGCTGCGGATTCCGCGCAGCCGGCGAGCGTCAGGCGGCGTTCTACACCTACCGCGACCCGGCAATCGACCCCTCGATTGAGCGCGTGGAGCGCGCGGGTGCATGGCTTAGCAGCTTTGAGCCCGACGAGGCCGCCTTCGAGGGCTTTATCGTGAGCTGTGTGAGCGGCATGGACGCGCCGGTGAAGCCGTACGCACTCACCAAGCGCCGCAACACGACCTACCTGGCCGGGCTCGATCCGCATGCGCGCGAGGAGCGTCGCGCCCAGATGCTCGCCGCCACGCCCGGTGAGCTGCGCTCGCTCGGCGCCGACGTGACGCGCATCGCAGCCGTCTCACCCACCTGTGTCTTTGGCGGCCGAGACGTCATCGCCAAGAGCAACGCCGGCTTTACCGTCATCGACCTGCTTGCCTAGCCGCAGTCAAGCAAAACCACCACAAAGGGGACAGGCACCTTTGTGGTGGTACGAACGCTTGTTCTATACGTACATATGTTCTATAGTAGGGTTGCTTGCATCAGCGTCAGATTGCAACTAGAATGTAGTTGCAGAATGTGAGGCCGAGATGACCCGGGTCGATAAACTTATTGCTCAACTGCTCAGTTGCCCTTCGACGTATAGATTTGCCGACTTTCTTAAAGTTATGACGTCATATGGCTTTGAGATGGACAGCAAGGGCAAGACATCCGGATCGCGCATTCGCTTTTACAGGCCATCGGACGGCAGGATGTTCGTAATGCATGCGCCCCACCCATCTGATGAGTTGACGGCGGGCACCATTCGAAACATTGTTCGTTTTCTACAGGATGTCGGAGGCTGCCATGAGTAACGTTTTAGCTTACAAGGGCTACTTTGCCCCGGTCGAGTTCGATGCCGAGCAGCATGTATTAACGGGCATGGTCGCAGGCATTAGGGACGCAATTGTGTTCGAGGGCTCTACAGTCGAAGAGGTGGAGCAGTGCTTCCACGACGCCGTTGACGACTATCTTGAGTTTTGCGCGGAAAAGGGCAAGGAGCCCGAGCGGGCTTTCAAGGGCTCGTTTAATGTAAGGACAGGCTCTGAACTCCATAAACAGGCCGCGTTGGCAGCCGCTAAAAAGGGCGAGTCACTCAATAAGTTTGTAGCTGAAGCAATCGCCGCGGCGTTATAGCGTTTACGCGTAGAGCCAAACCACCACAAAGGGGACAGGCACCTTTGTGGCGGTTTGGGGTGAATCCGTCGCGTTTGCCCAGATAAAACCTGCCAAAATAAACCTGTCCCTTTTTGGTAGGTTTGGGAGATGAGGCTGGGATGGATAAGGCTGAGTTGCGGCGGGCGGTGATTACCCGGCGCGATGCTATTGAACCGGATGTGCGGGCGGCTAAGTCTGCCGCTATCTGCGCCCGGCTTGTTGAGCTGCTGGGGCGCTCGGACCCCGCGGCGCCGCGCACCGTTGCCGTCTATGCCGTCATGGGCTCCGAGGTTGATCCTGCCGCTTTTGCCACCGCTGCCGCCGACCGTGGCTGGCAGGTGGCCTATCCGTGCATGCTCTCGGCAGCTGACACCGCGGCTTGCGGCCAGCGCATGTGCATGCGAGCGGTCGCCACCGGTGACGTCGGCACGGCTCCGTTCATCGCCCATCCCACGCGGGCCTTCGCGGCTACGGACATCGACAGCGACCGCTTCCCTATCGTACCTGCCGAGGCACTCGACATGATCGTTGTGCCGCTCGTAGCCTTCGACCGTACCGGCGCACGCCTGGGCTACGGCGGCGGCTGCTACGACCGTTACCTGCCCACGCTCTCGACATCGTGCCATATCATCGGCATCGCCTTTGAGGAGCAACGCGTCGACCGCGTCCCCGCCGACGCCCACGACCTGCCGCTACCCAACATCATCAGCGCCTAAATGCCGGCGCGTCTCTCGACAGCCTAGTGCTCCTCGCCGGCGCGGGCTAGATCGTAGGGCGTGGTCTGGTAGACGTAGTAGTTGAGCCAGTTGGTGTAGAGCAACTGCGCCTGGCTGCGCCAGACGTTGCGCGGCTCGGCAGCGGGGTCGTCCCCTGGGAAGTAATGCGCCGGCACCTCCGGGTTGAGTCCGCGTTTCACGTCGCGCTCGTACTCCAGGCGCAGCGTGTCGGTATCGTACTCGGGATGGCCAAAGACAAAGAAGCGGCGGCTGTCGGTCGACTTGACGATGTACAGGCCCACCTCGTCGGACACGGCCACGACCTCAAGCTGCGGCTCGGCCTCCACGTCCTCGCGGCGCACATCGGTGTTGCGCGAATGCACGGCATAAAAGCGGTCGTCAAAACCACGGACCAGCGGGCTTTGCGGCTTCACCAGATAATGCTCGAACACGCCGCTCGCCTTTGCCGGCAGGTCGTGCTTCTGAATACCGTAGTGGTGATACAGGCCCGCCTGCGCGCCCCAACAAATGTGCAGCGTAGAGTGCACGTGCGTGGTGGACCAATCCATAATCTGGCAGAGCTCGGGCCAGTAGTCGACCTCTTCGAACGGCATCTGTTCCACCGGCGCGCCCGTGATGATCAGGCCGTCGTAGTGGATGTCGCGGATGTCGTCGAACGTGCGGTAGAACGTCTCCAGGTGGCCGGCGCTTACGTGCGTGGCCTCGTGCGTCTTGGTGCGCAGCAGGTCCACCTCCACCTGGAGCGGCGTGTTGGAGAGCTTGCGCATGATCTGCGTCTCGGTGGCGATCTTGGTGGGCATGAGGTTGAGGATGAGCACGCGCAGCGGACGGATGTCCTGGTGCAGCGCGCGGTACTCAGTCATGACAAAGATGTTCTCGCTCTCGAGCTGCGCGGCGGCAGGGAGGGCGTCGGGAATGCGAATGGGCATGGATGCTCCTTACGAGTCAGTTGCAGCTATGGTACAACGAGCGGCCCCATCCGCGCGAGCACATCGCCCCGAGACACCGCCTGTGGTCCAAATCACTCCAAAAGTAGAGATTAAGGCATGTCCCAAAAATCTGCGGCGCTTTAGCCTAGCAAAGTGGTAGCTGGACGCTACAATGGTTCGACGCGAAAAACTCGGCCGAAAGGATACATATATGTACCAGACGCGTAAGATCGGTGTGGTCGGCCAGGGCCACGTAGGAGCACATGTCGCCAACAGCCTGCTTATGCAGGGCATTGCCGACGAGCTGTACCTGTGCGATATCAACGAGGCCAAGGTGACGTCCGAGGTCCAGGACCTGCGCGACTCCCTTTCGTTTGTCCCGTACAACACCAAGATCGTCAACTGCTACGACCACTACGAGGAGCTTGCCTGCTGCGACGTCATCGTCAACGCCGCCGGCAAGGTCGCGCTGGCCGCCGGCAACCGCGACGGCGAGCTGTTCTTTACCACCGACGCCGCCCGCACCTTTGCCAAGCGCATCGTCGACGCCGGCTTTGACGGCATCTTCGTGAGCATCTCCAACCCCTGCGACGTCGTGTGCACCGAGCTGTGGCACCTGACCGGCTACGATCCCAAGAAGATCATCGGCTCGGGCTGCGGCCTGGACTCCGCCCGCCTGCGCACCGAGATCTCCAAGAAGGTCGGCGTGAGTCCCAAGTCCATCGACGCCTACATGATCGGCGAGCACGGCTTTAGCCAGCTGGCCGCCTTTAAGGCCGCGACCATCGCCGGCAAGAGCCTCAACGAGCTTCAGGCCGAGAACCCCGACAAGTACGCCTTCGACCACATGGAGGTCGAGGAGCTCGCGCGCAAGGGCGGCTATGTGACCTACCAGGGCAAGCAGTGCACCGAGTACGCCGTCGCCAACTCCGCCGCGCGCGTCTGCGCCGCCGTGCTGCACAACGAGCACGCCGTGCTTTCCGCCTCCACGCTCATGACCGGCCAATATGGTGAGGAGGGCATCTTTATCTCCCTGCCGTGCGTGATCGGTGCCGAGGGCGTCGAGGAGGTCTACACGCTCGACCTTTCCGAGCACGAGCTCGAGGGCTTCCACAAGAGCTGCCAGCACATCCGCGACAACATCGCCCAGCTCGACTGGTGGGATGCCGAAGCATACGACGCGAAGTAGGCCGTTGGCTGCCACAACCTTGCGAATCTAAGCGCGATACTAAGCGGGCCGTGCCGGAAAACCCCGGTGCTGCCCGCTTTTTTGCTCATGCAACACGTTTGCGAATCGAAGGTGAATACTTTTCCGCGATGTGAACGAGCAAAATCGAGCCCCCGAAGCATCGACAGGTAGCGCGCAGAGATGTGGTGTAAGAGGCGGGGCATGCCCCGCCTCCGCCCTTTCTTGAAAGGGAGGGGACACC
>CAKURW010000060.1 GCA_934675795.1 uncultured Collinsella sp. | reverse complement strand
CCGTCGGCAACGCTCCCACAGCACTTCTGCGCCTCGCCGAGCTCATGGACGCGGGGAAGATCGCGCCCGCGCTCGTCGTTGGGGTGCCGGTCGGGTTTGTGAACGTGGTCGAGGCGAAAGAGGAGCTACTCGCGCGACGCGTGCCGGCCATCGTCGCGAGGGGTCGCAAGGGCGGCTCGACCGTGGCGGCCGCCATTATGAACGCGCTGCTCTACCAGATCACGCGCACGGGTGGCGCGAAGTGACGGTCCCCGCATCCGTGCCGGCGCTGCGCATCTTCGCCGGCACCACCGAGGGCCGCCTTCTGTGCGAATGGGCGAGCGGGGCGGGCATCCCCGCCCGTGCCTACGCGGCAACCGAGTACGGAGGAGAGCTTTTGGGCGAGCTTCCGGGCATCGAGGTGCATGCGGGCAGGCTCGACGATGCCGACATGGAGCGCGAGCTTTCCGGCGCGCGCGTCGTCGTCGACGCCACGCACCCCTTCGCTACGCTCGCAAGCGGCAACATCCGGGCCGCTTCGCTCGCCGTGGGTGCACGATGTCTGCGCCTTGCGCGCCCGGTCGAAGCGCTGCCCAAAGGCGTCGTGCCGGTCGCGTCGATCGCCTGCGCGGCGCGCTTTCTCTCCGAGAACCCGGGTCGCGCGCTTCTCACGACGGGGAGCAAGGAGCTTGCTCCCTACACGCGCGTCGCCGATTTCGCGGAGCGCTTCTTCGTGCGTGTGCTCCCGCTGCCCGGTGCTATAACGAAGTGCATCGACGCGGGGTTTTCGCCGTCGCATGTCATCGGCATGCAGGGGCCCTTCACCCGCGAGCTCAACGAGGCGATGCTTCGGCAGGTGGGCGCCCAGTGGCTTGTGACCAAGGACTCGGGAACCGTAGGCGGCACGGCCGAGAAGCTTGCCGCCGCGCGCGACGTGGGAGCGCGCTGCATCGTGATCACCCGTCCCGCCGAGGGAGGCGGGGCCCTTTCGCTTCGGGAAGTGGAAGACGCGCTCTTACGGGAGTTCGCGCGCTAGGCGCTCGCCGCGCCTGCGCGCCCTCCCGCCCGCGAGGAGGAGCGCCTCGAGTAAGCTCGAGCCGTACAAGCCCGTCACCCGCCATTAGCTCGAGGACGACGCCCGGAACTGGCGCAAGCAGCCCTTCAATAAGTTGCGGTGAAATAGTGTCTGTTTTTGCTGCTAGATAGCATATTCAGTCCCTAATTCACCGCAACTTGTTGGTGGTGGCTTACTGGTAGCGCAGACATTCGACAGGATCGAGCTTTGCCGCGCGGCGAGCGGGGTAGAAGCCAAAGATTACGCCGATGCCGACGGAGACGGCGAAGGCCAGCAACACCGTGGCGATTGAAAAGCTCGGTGAGATTTGCCCGCTGGCACCGAGCTCGCTTAGAACCCCTGATCCTGCGGCAAACATCGCAAGAGCCCAGGCCAGCAGATAGCCTATCAGGACACCCAGTAGGCCACCGGTGACACACAGCGCCGAAGACTCGGCCAAAAACTGCGCGGTGATATCGCGACGACTGGCGCCCAGGGCACGGCGGATGCCGATCTCGCGTATGCGCTCCGTTACGTTGGTAAGCATCATATTCATAATGCCGATACCGCCGACAAGCAGCGAGATGCTGGCGACGGCACCCATGATGAGCGAGAACGCGCCCATAAAGGAGTTGAGTGCATCTATGGCGCTTTTCATGGATGTCGCCGATACGCTGTCGTACTCATCCTCCCCCTCGATGCCCTTCATCGCGCGCACCTTGGACTCGATGGTCTTACAGAGCTCATCCATGTCCGTGCCCTCGGTGGCAAGTGCCGTCACGCTGGGGAATGAAGGATTCTCATCGCCAAACAGACCGGAGATGGTTTCGCGTGGCATATACAGCGTGAGCGAGCCCATTGAGTCGCTGCCGCCATCAATCACGCCTACAATCTGCACCTCCCCGTTGGACACCTTGATGGTTTTCCCCAGCGCATCCTGTTCGTTGCCGTAAAGCTGATCGGCGCCGCCGCGGCTGATGAGCGCCACGCGCGAGCCTGATTGGGACTCGGCCTGGGAATAGGTGCGCCCCGCAACGAGCTTGCCGGCCCCCACGGCGTCGAGCATGTTGCTATCGACACCCTGTGCCATGACGGTATAGCTTTTATCGCCGGTCTTGTACTCGGTATACGCGCTGTCGACAATGCCGATCTGCTCTATCTGCGGCACCAGTTTTTGAAGCTTCTCGATGTCCGACTCGGTGAGTTCTTGCGACGAATAGATTTGCACCATGCGTGCCGCATTGAGGCCCAGACTGTTGACCAGACTGTTTTGGATGCCGCCGATGAGCGAAGTCATGGCGATAACCGAGGCGATGCCGATGACAATGCCCAGGATGGTGAGCAGGCTGCGCCCCTTGTTGGCTTCGAGCGAGTGAAGGGCTTCCTGGATGAGATCGCGGGCGCTCATGCCACCACTCCTTTCGGCGGGTTGGCGGAGGCGGAAATCATGGGCAGGCTATCTACGGCGCTGCGCAGGGTCCGCGGTGCATGTGGAATATACGCGCCGTCGTGAATGCGACCGTCGCGGATGGTCACGGCACGGTCGGCCTCGGCGGCGATGCCAGGGTCGTGTGTGATGAGCACGATGGTTTTGCCGCGCTCCTGAAGTCTATGGAAGGTCTCCATCACAAGCGCTCCGGTGGCGGAGTCAAGGTTCCCCGTCGGCTCGTCGGCCAGAATGATGGGCGGGTCATTGACGAGGGCGCGTGCGATGGCGACACGCTGCATCTGGCCGCCCGAGAGCTCGGATATGCGGTGGTCCCAGTGGTGAACGGGCAGCGTGACAGCCTGCAGCGCGTGCACGGCGCGCAGTTCGCGCTGGCTACGGGGCACATTGGTGTAGGCCAGCGGCAGCATGACGTTTTCGATAACCGACAGGCGCGGCAGCAGGTTGAAGCTCTGAAAGACAAAGCCAATGCTCAGGGCGCGAACTTCGGTGAGCTCGTCATCATCGAGCTCGGCCACGTTGAGCCCTTGCAGGTAGTAGTCGCCCGCCGTCGGCTTATCCAGGCAGCCTAGGATGTTCATGAGCGTTGATTTGCCCGAGCCCGAGGGGCCGGTAATGGCGACGAACTCGCCGGGATTCACTGCCAGGCTCACGTTATGCAGGATGTGGGCGCACCCCGCCTCGCTCTCAAAGATGCGGTGCACGTTGCGGATGTCGATAACGGGACGCATTACATGCCCTCATCGTCAGACATGCTGCCCGAATCCGCGCTGTAGCCGCCGTCAGCCGTTGCGTCCGCTCCGGTGTCCATGACGAGGGTGTCGCCATCGCGCAGCTTGGTAACCGGCACGTTGGGGTTGATCTCGTTGCCCTGGTCGTCGCGCTTGACCTGTGTCTTGCCGACTACGGCTTCGTTGTCGTTTTGCGTCACGACGGTCACCTTCACGCGACGGGTTTGCTTGCCCTCGTCATCGGTTGCCACGTTGACGTAATAGTGTTCGCCGTCTTCGGTCATGAGCGCCATCGTCGGCACCATCACCACGTCGTCGAGCTGCTCGGTCACCACCGAGACCTCGGCCGTCATGCCCGGCTTCAGGCGCGCGTCGGGCGCCTCGATGAGGATGTCGACGTTAAAGGTCACGCTGTCGCCGCCGTTGGCGGCGTCGGAGTTTGCCACCGACGCGATAGCCGTGACGGTTCCCTGGCTCACGATATCGGGAAACGCGGGATACGTGACGTTGGCGCTCTGCCCAACGGCGATCTTGGCGATGTCCTTTTCGCCCACCTGCACGGTCACCTTCATCTTGGATAGGTCGGCGATCTGCATGCACTGCTTGCCGCCGCTCGTATCGCTTTCGCCCATGATCATGCCGCCTGTTACCGTGGCGCCCACCTTGGCGTTAAGCTCCACGATGCTACCCGAGCTCGGGGCCGTGACCGTGCGACTGGCGGCCTTGGCGTTCGCCTGGTCTAGGTTTGCCTGGGACGAAGCGAGGCTGCGCTGCGCGGCCGATACGGCGTTCGTGTCCGCTGATGCGTCAGAGACGCCAGCCGCTGCGGAAGCTCCATCGACGTCCGTCGTTGGGGTGGCCTGCGCGACAGCGGCGGCTTTCTGCGCGTTGGTGAGGTCTTCCTGGGCGGCTGCAACTGCACGCTGCGCCTCGGCAATGTTGCGATCGAGCTCGTCGTTTTTAATGGTCATAAGCACGTCGCCCTCGCTGACGGATTGGCCTGCCTGCACGTTGATCGAATCGACCGTGCCGTCGACAGAAGGGGAGACCACTGAGGACGAAATGGGTTTGAGCTGGCCTTTCGCCTCGACCGTTGTGGTAAACGTGCCCTCGGTCACCATGTCGGTCACAGGCCCGCTAGCTCCCTGTGGCTGCGCATTGAGAACCAGGGTAGCGACAATGGCAATGAGCGCGATGGCACCTACGACGCCGGCGGCAATACCGCGTCGAATCAGCTTTTTGCGTCGACGTTCGGCGCGTTTTGCCTTGAGCTTGGCATATGCCTCTTCATCGGAAATCTCGACCGTATCGTTCGTGCGTCCGCTCTGCTTGTCGGTGTGCGCGTTTGTAATCAGAGGAATCGTTTCGGTGGCATCTTCGGGCGTGCGCTCGGTATCATCCGCGCCCGGGGTGATGGTGGGGACATTCGGCATAGCGTCTCCTTTATAGAAAGAACCTCGATAATTATATGCGCCCACCGGTTGGGGCGGGCGCATAGGACGGTTTCTTTCGGAACTGTTAGATTGGTCGCAGCGGTTCCACGTTGTAGGAATGCGCGCGTTGCACTACGAGTGGACAACCACGCACAGGCCGACTTTGATGCAGTCGTGAAGTGCCTTGGCGTCTGCCAGGCGCAGGTTGATGCAACCGTGGCTGCCGCACCACTTGTACGACTCGGCATTATCGAAGCTCTTGTCGTTTTGCCAGGTGGCATCGTGGAAGCCGATCATATTGCCCTCGAACGGCATCCAGTAGCTCACCGGGCTTTCGTATTTGGGCTTACCGGTCTCGGGGTCCTTGGCTCCGATCAGGGTACTGCCGCCGTCGTTGCTGTTGATCTGCCACACGCCTTCGGGGGTGGCGTCCTCGCCCGGCTTGCCGGAAATAAAGTTGGCCTCCCACACGATATTGCCGCTCTCGTCATAGTAGCGCGCGTGCTGCTCGGACAGGTCGACGTCGATGTATGCCTTCCAGTCGGGCTCTCCCTTTGCGGTAAAGGTGTCGGCCTTCTGGGAGTACTTGATCTCGATCTCGCCGGTCTGCTTGTTGTTAATGGCGTCCTCGACCTGCTTGGCGAGCGAGCTGCTGTCGATGGACCAACCAAAGTCGCCGCCTTCGACGGCGCACTGCTTGCCATCGGCGCGCGTCCACCAACGAGTGGAGCCCACGGTATTAAAGCCGTTGGCGAGTTCGGCTGCCCAGCTGCTGATCTGCGACGTATCGAGCGTGGGGTTGGCCGGATCGGCAAAGCTGATCCACTGCAACACGGAGCTGCCATCAACCTTACCGGCATCCTCGCCGTTGAGCTTGAGGGTCACGTTGACGCCCAGGAAGTTGTTGGCGGCATCGCATGCGGCCTGAATCTGATTATCGGTCAGCGTTCCATTGAGTGGCTCATAGGCATCGTTGCCGAGCTTGGAAAGATCTACGGTCTCGGCCAGCGAGGCGAGCTCGAGCTCGGCATATTTAATGACATGCTCGCGGTTGAGTTTTTCGTTGGAGCGCGCCTTCTCGACGGTAAACTTGCCCGCTTGCTCGTCATAGGAGCTATTGGCCTCGAACGTGCCCGAACGTCCTTCGTTAAACTCGTCGACGGCGGCGCCCAGATCCTTCTCAAACTTCTTTTGGTCAAAGGTGTCGGAAAGCATGGACAGGTCGACGTCTTGATCAAGATCGACTTCGTTGGAGGTAGCAGTTGTTTTGGTCTTGCCGCTTAAGGATTCCACAAGGCGGACCGGCCAAATAAAGGCTTCGTTGTGGTTGATGATTTCTTTTGCAGCAGCTTCACCGTCGACGATGGGTTCATCGGACTCGGGCTGATAGGTCCAGCTAAAGTCATCGCCTGTCACGGTGAGCTTATAGTGCTTCCAAGCCGAGTTGACCTTGGTGGCGGCAGACGAAGCGTTGGAGAACGAGACATCGACGCCGGCGATGGTGGTGTTGGGGTAGGCTACCTGCGAAAATGCTACGACGCCTACGATATAGACAATGACGATTAGACCCAGGACGACAAAGAGCGTCGTCTTTTTGCCCGACTTATTGTTCTCGGCGGGTTTGCGCGTGGGGCCACGATCGCCTCGAGCGTGCGTGGGGGGCTGCTTGGGCGCATTGCCGTTTGCCTGGCGCTGCTGACGTTGTTGACGCTGCTGCCGCTGCTGGTTCGGGCGTTGGGAAGCGTTTGCCGCACCACGCTGCTGACCGTGGCTCGGCGCGATAGGACGCGGTGACTGAACGCCGCCGGTGTGCCTGCTCGGCTGCTGCGGATCGGGAATCAGTTGAGTTCGATCGTTTTGCGACATCGTATGCATATCCTTCGATTTTCGCCTTGCGGTTCATCGTGTTTTTACTGGGCTTGCATTATAGCGATTGCCCTGCTGTTTGTGGTACGGAAACGGTGGCATTCAAAAGAGGTGGGACATTTGTCCCACCTTTGAGTTCAAGACTTTAGTCTGCTGGGCGCGCAGCGGCCAGCTTCAACCCACCCGCTATGCGGGTGGAGACAAACGGCTT
>CAKURW010000059.1 GCA_934675795.1 uncultured Collinsella sp. | reverse complement strand
GCCTCAAGAAGGAGTAACATCGGGACTTGCAGCGACGGACCTCAGGACACTCTTACACCACGTCTGCGCGCGCGACCCATCGACACTTTTCAGACGCCGCTTCCTGCGGTTTCGCCAAGTTTTTCCTGCAGTTTTGGCATCAAAAAGTGTGGATGCTTCGGGGGTCCAAAATAGGTCGTTCACTTCGCGGAAAAGTATTCACCTTCGTTTTCGCGCAGACACGAATCCGGCTGCCACAACGCAAAACGGGGCCCGCGCGCAGCGCAGACCCCGTCGTGAGAGGTTATTCCCGGTATATTAGTACTGCTCGATGCCCATATAGCGACGAACCTCGGGGCTGTGGTCGAAGACCTTGCCGCGGGCGGCGCGCAGCTCGCAGCTCATGTTGTAGAAGAAGATCGGCTCCAGGTACGAACGCACGCTGGCAGGCACCTCGCCCACGCCGTACTCGAGCGCGTCGAGCACCATGATCGTGTCGGTGTGCGTGTTGAGGAACGCAAGAGCGCGCTCCTCCATGGGGCGACACTCGCCCGCGCCAAGCTGCACAAAGTAGAACACGCCGGGCTCGGTGGCTTCGAACGGGCCGTGGAAGTACTCGCCGGAGTGGATGTAGCAGCAGTGCTGCCACTGCATCTCCATGAGCGAGCAGATGGCCATGGCGTAGGTCTGGCTAAAGTTGGGTCCGGAGCCCAGGATATAGAAGAACTTGTGCTGCTGGCAGAGCTCGGCAAAGCGATCGCCCAGCTCGGTGTTGACCTTCTCGCGGGCGGCGGGCAGCAGCGCATCCATCTGCTTGAGGCCCTCGTACATGTCGGCGAGTGCCTCGTAGCCTTCCTGCTGGTCGAGCAGCTCGGCGGCGATCAGAGCGCCGATGCCCTGAGGCACCTCGGCCTGCGGCACGCCCTCGCCCCAGGGGTAGACCCAGGTGGTCCACTTGCCGTTGTCGATCTTGGAGCCCTCGCAGTCGGTGAGGGCAACGACCTCGGCGCCGGCGGCCAGCGCCATCTCGCAGCCGTCGACGACCTCCTGCGTGTTGCCGCTGTGGCTGCAGGCAATAACGAGCGACTTCGGCCCTAGGCTCTTGGGGGCCATCAGGCAAAACTCGCGTGCCGTGTAGACCGTCGAGGTAAACGTGGTGGCCTCGCGCTTGAGCAGCTCGTTGGCCGGCATCAGGTCGATCATCGAACCGCCACAAGCGATCCAAAAGACGTTCTCGACCTTACCCTTGCGCTCGATGATTTCCTGAATCAGATCGTGTGCGTTCATCCTGATGCTCCTCCTTGTGCGGCGGCTTTGAGCGACGACGGCTCGTACCTGCTGTCGTTCTATGTTGTCCTATTTATAACACGCACGGCAACGCCCGTGAAGTCATTTCACCAAAGTTGTTCTATGTTGTTCTATCTGTGGATGTTAGATGTCAAAGACGTAGCGCGAGCCCACAATCTTTTGGCGTCCGAGCAGCAAGGGCCGCTCGTCCTCATCGGTAAAGTAAGCCTCCATATAGAAGAGCGGTTCGCCGACCGGCACCTCCAGCAGCGGGGCCGCTTGAGCATCGGCAAGCGCAATCTCCACGGTGCAGGGGTCGGACTTGAGCGGCGCGCGACCCGAATGCTCGGCAACGAGTGCAAAGATGGAATTGTCCGTGAGGTCCCTGTCGGCAAGCGTCTGCAGGTAGGGATGGTCGGCGAGCACAAAGGCGTTGTTCTCAAGCATGACGGGGATGCCGTCGGCCGTACGCACGCGCTCGACCACGATGAGCTCGCAGCCGGGCTCCACGCCAAAGAACGCCGCATCCTCGTGCGTCGCCGCGACCACCGTGCGCGACACCAGACGCGCACCCGGCACCATGTCGTTGGCAGCGCAACCCTCAGTAAAGCTCTGGACGTCACCCTTCTGGCGAATCTTGCGCTTGAGCTTGGGAGCGCACACAAAGGTGCCCCTCCCCTGCTGGCGGTTGAGATACCCCGCGCGCGACAGCTCCTCGATGGCGCGGCGCACGGTGATGCGTCCCACGCCGTAGGACTTCGCGAGTTCCATCTCGGCAGGGATGCGCGAACCGGCAGGGTACACACCGTGCGCGATCTCGCCCTTTAGGTCGTCCATGACCTGCTGGTACAGCGGTACGGCGGACACCTCGGCGCGCTCGGAACGTTCGGTCTTGCTATCGGTTGCCATCGTTACGCTCCATCCCGTGCATGCTCGGACTCAAACTCTTCAATCGCCGCCATAAACTGCTCGCCAAAGGCGTCGGCCTTTTTCTCGCCAATGCCGTTGACCTGGATAAGCTCGTCGCGCGTCTGTGGACGCAGGCGGCACAGACCGCGCAGGGCCTTGTCGGAAAAGACCATATACGGCGCCATCTCCAGCTCGGTCGAGATCTCCTTGCGCAGGGCACGCAGGCGCTCGAACAACTCGGCATCGTCGCCCACGCGTGGGCGCTGATCCAGCTCGGCCTCCTCGCGCAGCAGATCGACGGCGCGGCGGGCGCGGGCCGAGGCCTTGCGCTTGGATGCACGACGCTTAACGGTAAAGGCGAACGCCTCGTCCTCAACCTCGGTGGCACGCGGGCCCAGCCCCACGACCGGGTACTGCCCCTGCGAGGTGGCAAGGTAGCCACGGCCGCACAGCTGGCCGATGATGTCCTTGATGCGCCCGACCGATTCGCTCGACAGCTCACCGTAGCCGCGGTCCTCGTCCAGATGCATCTGGCGAATGCGCTCGGTGTTGCCGCCGTGGAGCACGTCGGCGATGAGCGACTTGCCAAAGCGCATGGGACGCGTGGCCACATAGCGCACGGCAGCGCGGGCCATATCGGTGACGTCCTCGACCTCGAACTGCGTGAGACAGTTGCTGCAGTTGCCGCAGCCCTCGGCGTCGTCTGCCGTGCCGCCCGCGGCGGCTGCCACATGCTCGGCCGCGACTTCGTCGCCAAAGTAGCGCAGCATGTATTCGCGCAGGCAGCCGGTGGTATTGCAGTAGCCCTCCATCTGGCTGAGCAGACGATAACGGTTCTGGAGCGCCCACGCGCGCTGCTCGTCATCGAGCGCCTCGTCGGCCGCATCGCCGCGGCCGATCAAAAAGCGGCGCATGCGAAAATCGTTGCCGTTCCACAGCAAGTGGCAGCTGGCCGGATCGCCATCGCGGCCAGCGCGGCCCGCCTCTTGGTAGTATGCCTCGATGCTCTCAGGCACGTTGTTGTGAATCACGTAGCGCACGTTGGGCTTGTCGATGCCCATGCCAAAGGCGTTGGTGGCAACCATCACCTGAATGTCGTCGTCGATAAAGGCACGCTGGCTTTGACGGCGGGCGTCATTGCCCATGCCGGCATGATAGCGGCCAACGCGAATGCCGCTGGGGCCCAGCGCCTCGGCAAGCTCGCCTGCCAGCGCATCGACCGTCTTGCGAGTCGAGCAATACACGATGCCGCTCTCGCTCGAATGCGCGATCACGTAGTCGCGCACCCACGTGGTCTTGGCCTTGTCGCCCATCTCCTCGCAACCAAAGTAGAGGTTCTTGCGATCGAAGCCCGTCACCACCGTCGCCGGGTTTTGCAGGCCGAGCATCTGCTGAATGTCCGCGCGCACACGCTCGGTCGCCGTAGCGGTAAAGGCCGCCACGATGGGGCGCTGCGGCAGGGAATCGATGAACTCGCGAATCTGCAGGTAGGCGGGGCGGAAATCCTGGCCCCATTGGCTCACGCAGTGGGCCTCGTCAATGGCCACGAGCGGAACGCCGATGCCGCCTTCGGCCGCAGCTTCCTGCGCAAAGGCTAAAAAGCGCGGCTCGAGCAGGCGCTCGGGCGCCACATACATAAGCTGGTAGCGCCCCTCACGAGCGCGCTTGAGCACGGTATTTTGCTGGGCCGGAGTAAGACTGGAGTTGAGATAGCTGGGTCGCGCACCCGCCGCGAGCAACGCGCGGGTCTGATCCTCCATAAGCGACAGCAACGGACTCACCACAAAGGTGATGCCGGGCAGCATAAGCGCAGGCACCTGGTAGCAAATGGACTTGCCGGCGCCTGTGGGCATAACGCCGAGCGCATCGCGGCCGGCAAGAATCGCATCCACCATGCGGTCCTGCCCCGGGCGAAACGAGGTGTAGCCAAAATAGGCGCCGAGCGTGTCGAGCGCCATCTGCTGCATGCTATCGGTCATGATTTCCTAACGTCTAAGTCATCTGCCGCCGATTATACGCCGCCACGCGGACCGGCGTCGCCCGGCTGTCAGCCACGCTCATTCTGCGGGTAATCATTGGAGACGTTCTTGAATGACTAGTCGTTTAAGAACGTCCCCAACGACTAAGGAGTGTCCCCAGGTGCCGGCACAAAAGGAACGTCCCCAAGTGCCGGCCCGGCAACGTCAATGTTTTGGCAATGTCAGCGAAAGCCCACCAGAGCGAGCAAGGTGCCTTGAAACAAGGCGGCATTGATCTTTTGATCATGCCGCCGAAGTTGAAAGGCAGATTGCCGCTCTGGCGGGCTTGCAGCGTCGACCGGTCCGCCGTTCGTTAGAACGGCGGAACCAACCCTACATGACCATAACGTAGCGCGATCCCACGTAGTACTGCTTACCCATCAGGACCGGCTCGCCATTGGGGCCGATAAAGCCGGCACGCAGGTTGAGCAGTGGATCGTGCGGAGCAATGCCCAACTCGGCCGCCTGCTCGGTATTGGCACGAACGGCCTCGACCGTGCGGTAACCAACCGAGACAATCGGCGTTCCGCCAACACGCTCGACCTCGGCAAAAATCGACTTGTCCTCAAGATCGGCCGTCAACAGCTCACGGTAGGCGTCAAACGGCACAAAGATGTTCTCCTCAAAAATGGGCTCGCCGTCGGCCGTACGCACGCGCTTGATGTGCAGCAGCAGCGCGTCCTTCTGCAGGCCAAAGAACTCCATCTCGTTTTGACGTGCCGGCACAATCTGGCGATCGACCACATGCGCGCCCGCCTTCATGTCATTATCGGCACACAGCGCGGTAAACGTCTGCAGCGTCGAAGCGTGGAACTGGCGGTTGATGTGCGGCGTGGAGACAAAGGTGCCACGGCCCTGCTGCTTAACCAGGTAGCCATCGGAGCACAGCTCCTCGACGGCGCGGCGCACCGTAATGCGGCTCACGTCGTACTGCTCGGCTAGCTCAAGCTCGGACGGAATACGCTCCTTGGGTGCATAAACACCTTTCTCGATCGCGTCCTTGATTTCGTCATAAATCTGCTGGTAAAGCGGTGCATTTTTGGGCGTAGGCATATCTAATCACTCTTATTGGAATATCGAAATAACTAATACGTATATAACGTCTAGTTTCATGTTACCTCATATTGATAAAACGATACACCCTCCCTACCAAAAAGCGACAGCTTCATTTTGGTAGGTTTTATCTGGGCAAACGAAGGCCTCCCGAAAGCAGCGAGGCTTTCGGGAGGCTCAAGCGGACAGGATTGCGCCAGGCCGGCAAAATGCCGGTACCCTACTTGCCGTCGTCCTGCTGCAGGCTGTCCTGCTCGCTGAGGCGCGCCTGCCTGCTGGCCATGCGCGCGGGCTTGTCGGGATCGGGTACGGCCGTGGGCATGGGCTCGTCGACATGACCGCCCCACCAGCCGCCCACAAAGTTGAGCGTGTGGAACACATTGATCACGGCGCCGGGATCAATGTCACACACCAGCTTGATAATGTCCTGACTCTCGTAGGTCGAGACAACGGCGTGCAGCAGATACATCTTTTCGCGGCTGTATCCGCCGATGACCTCGGCACAGCTAATGCCATGCTGAAAATGGTCAACATAGGCGGTCATGACCTCGTCTGCCTTACGCGTCGTGATCTGCAGCGTCACGCGGTCGTAACGACGATAGAAACTGTCGATGGTCTTGGTCGAAATAAACTGGAACACGATGGAGTACGCCGCCTTGTCCCAGCCAAACATAAAGCCAAAGATCGCCAGGATAAAGCAGTTGAAACCAAAGATGACGCCCCAGATGGTCTTGCCCGTGTGGTTGGAAACCCACAGCGCGATAAAGTCGGTGCCGCCGGTGGATGCGCCGGATTTAAGTGCGATGGCAGCGCCCAGACCCGAGACCACGCCGCCAAAAATGATGAGCATGATCTTGTCGCCCAAAAATGGAGCGAAGTGAAAGACGTTGAGGAACAGCGACGAGAGCACGACCTGCATCATCGAGAAGATGACGAAGCGCTTGCTGATGCCGCTCCAGCATAGGAGCGCCACGGGGATGTTGAGCGCGAGCATACCGAGCGAGATGTCGATGTGAACGCCGCCGAGCGAGGTAACGCGATCGAGCAGGACCGCGACGCCGGTAAGACCGCTCGGAAGCAGGTCGGCGGGCTGGATGAACGCCTGGATCAGAAATGTCTGGAGAATGGCGGAAATTGTGACCGCCACGGCGGTAATAGCGCGGCGAACGATGGTGAGACGGCCGAGCACGAGCACTCGGTCCGTGAGCTGATCGATGGCGTTCGCCACGTAGGCTCCCTTCGAAGGCAGATGTGGTTGTGGGGCATGCCCGCGATTGTAGCATGGAGCGTGCGGGGGCGCTTCAATTCACCCTCTCTCGACAACCAAAGCGGGACCAGCAACCCCCACGACCAAAGGCCCAAATTACAAGTGAGTAGACTTTACGCGACCTGCAGTGCACACCCAAAACCGCCACCCCTGTGACCTGCACTGATAATTGTTCTCGGGGGAAGCGGGCACTGCGGGGCGCGGCAACAGCGCGCGATTTCCGCGTCGCAGC
>CAKURW010000058.1 GCA_934675795.1 uncultured Collinsella sp. | reverse complement strand
AAGCCGTTTGTCTCCACCCGCATAGCGGGTGGGTTGAAGCTGGCCGCTGCGCGCCCAGCAGACTAAAGTCTTGAACTAAGAATTACGCCGTTTTACAAACGGCGTAATGAGCCGACGCTGCGAGCCCGCCGTTTGGCCAATCTGCCGTTCACTTTCAAAGGCGCGACCAGAAGGTCAGCGCCTTTTCATTTCACGGCACCTTGTCTCAAACGGCGGGCTCTCGCTGACTTTTGTTCGACCTGCGGCGCTTTGCTGGCGCGGCCCTACCTGTGGGCTCTCGCTGGCCATTATTCGACCAGAGGGGTCTAGCGCTATTTAAGTGTTGTTAGATAGTTTCTTGCGTTTTCGACGTTCATTGCTGCGACGGGCGCATGCGAACAGAGCTTGACATCGTTGGTGACCAGTAAATCTGCTTGGGAGCGTATCGCTGCCGCAATGATTAAATCGTCTTCGTAATCGCTATGGAGATTACGCTGCTTGCTCGCCATCCATATGTCACTCAGGTCGCAGGGTACCGGCGTGGCAAGTTGCGACAACACGTCGAGGCAATCCCATGCAAGTGATGTCGCCGCCACGGCGGCATCTTGGGATAGTGAGCCATGCTCTCGCCGATACCATGCCTTATGTTCACTTGAAATCAAATAGAACAGGTCTTTGGACGATGTCGCCGCATACAGCAAATCCACCTGCGCCGTGCATGCATCGCGTAAAAACTCAATCGCCGCCGAACGACCACGTCGTGAGGGAATGAAGTAATCGAGCCACACGTTGGTGTCAACCAAGATGCGCTTTAGAGCCTCACTCATAGAGCCAGCTCATCTCCTCGCCATAGCGGTCCGCATAGGCGTTGCGTTTGAGTTCTTCATCGCCCGTCGGCTGCGCCTTAGGCACGTCGATTCCCGACTCACGGCAGGCGATGGCAAACAGCTGTGAACCCTGATCGATGAGTCCCAGCTTGCGCCTGGCAGCCTTCTCGCGCTCGTGTTGCTCCGCTCGGGCTCGATCGGGCGAAAGGATGTCCTGGAGCGCACCAGGTCGATCAGCCAGGGATGCCGCAAGTTGCCAGAGCGCACGCACCGCTTGACTCGGTGTCATGCCGGCGCTAGAGAGCGCAGCATCGCCGGTTCTCTTGAGATTGGCATCGAGGCGTACGTTGATCTGAGCTGACGCCGTAGTCATGGTTCCTCCCTATCATCCTAAGCTAATCATAAAATACAATGGTAAGAACGTAAAGCATGTATAGCAACAATTGAAATATGTCGCCCTCTATGTAGCAAAAACCGTCGAGGCAAACTGTGCCTCGACGGTCATCGGAGTATCAACGATGTAGTTCGGCTTACGCTTTCGCATTTCCCCAGATAAAACCTGCCAAAATGAACCTGTCCCTTTTTGGCAGGTTTTACAGTTCTACGCTTTCGGCGCCGTTGATGGTTAGGTTTCGCTCGTAGAAAGCCGTGAGGGCGCGGATGGCGTACATCACGTCGCGCACGCCGCCGGTCTCGTAGCTCGAGTGCATGGCAAGCTGCGGCAGGCCCACGTCCACGGCATGCATGCTCGCCTGCATGTTCGACAGATTGCCCAGCGTAGAACCACCCGCCATATCGCTCTTGTTGGCGAAGGCCTGCGTGGGCACGTCGGCATCATCGCAGATGGCTTGGAACACCGCGCGGCTAAAGGCATCGGTGCAATAGTGCTGGTTGGCGGCTTCCTTGATGACGATGCCGCCGTTGAGCACAACCTGGTTGCGCGCATCGCACTTCTCGGCGTGGTTGGGGTGCACGGCATGCGCGTTGTCGCAGCTCACGAGCATCGATGCGGCAAGGGCGCGATGATACGACTCGTCGTCAAAGCCCAGCGATCCGTTAATGCGGCGCAATGCGTCGGCCAAGAACGTCGACATGGCGCCCTGCTTGGTCTCGGAACCAACCTCCTCGTTATCAAAGCAGCAGAAGACCGAGACGTCGCGCGCGTTCTCGGCACCCAAAAATGCCTGCAGTGAGGTGTAGGCGCAGGCCAGGTCGTCGAGCTTGGGCGTCGAGATGAACTCGTCAGCCCAGCCCCAAATGCGCGCATCCTGGCGGTTGACCAGGAACAGATCGCGGCTCAGGATCTGCTCGGGCTCAACGTCCAGTTCGTCGGCAACCAGGGCATCAAAATCGCCCTGCTTAAGCTCACCGGCGCTGATGAGCGGGCACAGGTCGACGGCGCGGTTGGGCGCAAAGCCCTCGTTAACGCCGCGGTTCATATGGATGGCAAGGCTCGGGATAATCGCGACTTCGCGCTCGGTGGCAAGCAGGCGGCTCTCAATACGGTCGCCTTCGCGTACCAACACGCGGCCCGCGAGCGCCAGCGGGTGGTCGAACCAGGTGTAGTCGATCATGCCGCCGTAGGCCTCGGTGTTCAGGCGCAGCGTCTCGCCTGCGCCGTCGAGCTCGGGCACGGCCTTGACCCTAAACGTCGGCGAATCGCTGTGCGACGCCGTGAGCTGAAAATGATAGTCACCGGCAACGCCGTCCTCGCCCCACGTCGCGGTCAGGTCCTCGCCCACCTTAAAGGCAATAACGCTCGAGGTATTGCGCTGCGTGTAATAACGCCCGCCCGGCTCGATGTCCCACGCCGCGTTCTCGGGCAGGTAGGTAAAGCCCGCCTCGTCGAGCTCGGCCATAATGGTCGCCGCCGTATGGAACATGCTGGGACATGCCTCGATAAAGTCGATAAGGTCGTTGGCGGCCTCGATATCGTCGGCCGTCACGTGCACGCGCTCGGGCGCTTCCTGATCCGTCATGCTCTCCCCTTTCGCTGGGTTGATGGTCCCCTCCAGCATACCCCGCCACGCCAGCGCCGCACTCTTCATTCCGTGTTTAATCCCGCGCCGCTCACCAAGTTGAGCCATCATGCCCGCGCTCCTTTTGCGACAATTACGCTAACAGGACGAGAGGAGCCGTTATGAAGCCACGTAACATTGCCATCGCCTGCGGTGTCGCGGGCGTCGCCGTCGGCCTTGCCGCTGCCGCCGGCATCGTTTACCGCAAGCAAATCAAATCCGCTGCGTCGCTCAAACGCTTGACCGGCTACGCGGATGGCTATGACCTGTACGCAATCGACATCGCCTACGACTACAATCTTGATCGCATCATCGCCGCTGGCGTGCGCGACGACCAGGCCTACATCGATGCCGTGGTGGCGCAGGTGCTGCCCGGTGTGCCGGTACATGTCCAGGCGCCCCAGTTTGCCTGCAGCGCTTTTGTCGCCGTAGATGCCGAAGGCCGCGTGCGCACCGGTCGCAATTACGACTTTAAGGACGACACCTCGTCGCTGCTGGTGCGCAATCACCCACGCGGCGGCTATGCCTCCATCGGGTTTGCCACCCTTAACAACCTGGGCGATAACACTCCGCTTGACTCCGTCGGCGGACGCGCCGCCGCACTCATGGGCCCGTTTGCCCAGCTCGACGGTGTTAACGAATGCGGCGTGTCCATTGCCGTACTCACTCTGGATTCCAAGCCCTGTGACCAGGACACGCAACGCCCCGTCATCAATACCTCGCTCGCCATCCGTCTGGTGCTCGACCGTGCCGCCACCACGCAAGAAGCTGTCGACCTGCTTTCCGCCTACGACATGCACGCCATGGCAGGACGCGATTACCACTTCTTTATCAACGACGCCGCCAGTGACGCGCGCGTAGTAGAGTGGGATCCGCGCGATCCGAACCGTGCTTTCAAAGCGACTCCTGTACGCCAGGTTACGAACTTCTACGCTTGCTATGGCGACGAAGTGCTGCCCAACCAAAAGAATGACGAGCTGGGCCATGGTAAAGAGCGCGCCGTCGCAATCGCCGATGTCCTTGACGCCCACGCCGGTGCCCAGGACGAGGCAGTCGCTTGGAAGGCCCTTCGCGCCGCAGCCCAAGAGCCCAATCCGGAAGACATCACCAGCAATACGCAATGGTCGGTCATCTTTGACAATACCGAGCCCGCTGCCGCCATCACGCTGCGCCGCCACTGGGGCGACGTCGACGCCTTTGCGCTGTAAGGAGCCAGGCCCGTCGACCTTACGTTCCCTGACGTTGCTTACATTTCCATACGCTTGAGCTAACACGTTTTACCCCCGTATCAACAGTGTGCGGGGGTAAACTTATGCGCATGTTATAACTTGCCCGGAAGGATTCATCATGCTTAGGATCGGTCTTCTCACCAGCGGCGGCGACTGTCAGGCGCTCAACGCCACCATGCGCGGCATCGTCAAAACGCTTATGACCAATAGCAAAGAACCTATCGAGATCTATGGTTTTGAGGACGGCTACCAGGGCCTTATCTACAGCAGGTTCCGCGTCATGACGCCCGCCGATTTTAGCGGTATCCTCACCCGCGGCGGCACCATCCTGGGCACGAGCCGCACACCGTTCAAGCGTCTGGATACCCCCGAGGCCGATGGTGTCGAGAAGGTGCCGGCGATGGTCCACACCTATCATAAGCTGCAGCTCGACTGCCTGTTTATGCTGGGCGGTAACGGCTCCACCAAGACCGCCAACCGCCTGCGCGAAGAGGGCCTCAACGTTATCGCCCTGCCCAAGACCATCGATAACGACACCTGGGGCACCGAGCTGACGTTTGGCTTTACGAGCGCCATCGACGTCGCCACCAAGTGCATCGACGACATCCACACCACTGCCTCGAGTCACGGCCGCGTGTTTGTCATCGAGATCATGGGCCACAAGGTTGGCTGGATCCCGCTGTACGCCGGCGTCGCGGGCGGCGCGGATGTCATCTTGATTCCCGAGATTCCCTACGACATGGATAACGTCATCAAGACCATCGAGCATCGCATGGAAACCGGCAGCCGCTTTACCATCGTGGCCGTCGCCGAGGGCGCTATCTCCAAGGAGGACGCGGCGCTGTCCAAGAAGGAGTACAAGAAGAAGCTCGCCGAGCGCACGAGCCCGTCGATCGTCTACGACATCGCCAAGGAGATCGAGGCCAAGACCGGTCGCGAGACCCGCGTCGCCATCCCCGGCCACACGCAGCGCGGCGGTCAGCCCGACGCCCAGGACCGCATCTTTGCGACCCAGTGCGGCGTCGAGGCGGCACTGGGCTGTCTACGCGGCGAGTTTGGCTACATGATCGCCCTGCGTGACGGCAAGATGTGCCACATGCCGCTCGAGGAAGTCGCCGGCAAGCTCAAGTATGTCGACCCCCAGAGTGATCTGGTGCGCGAGGCCAAGGCGCTGGGCATCAGCTTCGGCGACGAATAGCCTCGGCCGAAATCCATCCCATCGGGCCCTCCGACCCCGCCCGACGTATTTCGATTTGGCTCCTCCCTTGACTCCGTCAAAGGTCGCCAATCGAAATCGTCGGGCGGGGTCGGAGGGCCCTGCGTTTACATACTCGCCGAGGTTATTCGTCTTCTTGCTGCGGGTGCCTGGTCTGAAATTAAGTTGCGGTGAAATAGTTCCTGCATAGCCCGCAAATGGCTGAAACTAGGAACTATTCCACCGCAACTTACTGAGTGGGGGCTCTTGGCTGCTACCTGCACTGACATTTGTCCTGAAATGGCTGGTCGTTAGGGGTTGCTACCGGTAGTTGCGGTAGGGTTGGGGCAGATTCTAACTAGAAATGGTGGTCGCTACCGGTTGTTCTCGGCATACTCGGCTCATTCGATTACGGTCACCACATGAAAGGAACTGTCATGGATCTTGCGATGGCGCAGCGGCTCGTTGATCGCCGCAAGGCTGCCGGGCTTTCTCAGGAGGCGCTTGCCGCCCAGCTGGGTGTGAGTCGCCAGGCCGTCAGTAAATGGGAGCGCAGCGAATCCTCGCCCGATACCGATAACCTTATTGCGCTCGCCGCGCTGTATGGCGTGTCGTTGGATGAGCTGTTGTATGGGGAGGCGGTGGATAGCACTGACGACTCGCAGGCTGATGATGAAGCACAGGACAGCGACGCCGGTACCAAAGCTTCAGATGAGGCTGAAGAGGCTGAGGCTTCTACTGAGCACGCTGGTTACAGCGATAAGCCACTTGTCGATATTTCCCTCGCGCGCGGCATCCACGTTATTGATCCCAACAAAGGCGAGGAAATCCATGTTGGCTGGAGCGGCATCCATGTGACCAACGAGCGCAAGGGCGAAGAGGTGCATGTGGGGCCAGGCGGATTGCATATCGATACGCTTGAGGACGATGGACATAGCGTGCATACCAATGACGACGGCGCCGTCGCCATCGACGGCGAGACGTTTTCCAGCTGGAAGGAAGCACACGACAAGCTCGACCATCATGGCAAGCATTTCAACACCGGGCTCGGACGCGCATGGAACAAATTCCCCTTTCCCGCGCTCGTCGCCCTCGCCTACCTGGTGCTCGGCATTGCCTACGGCACATGGGCTACGGGACTCTTGCTCGTCTTTTTGGTTCCCGTCTACTACGCGATTGGTGACTTTATCGATCGACGCCATTTGTCAAAGCTCATTGAATGCGTCTATCCAGCAGCCGCCATTGCATGGTTTCTCTATATGTGGCTTTGCCTGGGGCAGCCCCATCCCGCATGGGCCATCCTCATCACGATTCCCGTCATAAAGGCGCTCATGCGCTGGTGCCGCAAGCAATGGAAGCACCGCAAACAGGCCTAAACCGCCCTAACCCGCCAGCACCACTCATCCGGTACCGGCCGCCCCTTCCAAGTTGTGGTGGAATAGGGACTGTTTTGAGGCTCCAAAGCACCAAACAGTCCGTATATCACCGCAACTAACAAACAATTGGGTCAGTTCCGGCACGGAGATAAGCATTGAGCTGACCGCACGCCAAGAAAAGGGCCTATTTACTACGTTTAGCCCGAAGGGGCCAACCATGACCGCCTTTTTCGAAAATCGGCAAGCTTTCTACCTGCACTGATAATTGTTCTCGGGGGAAGCGGGCACTGCGGGGGCGCGTC
>CAKURW010000057.1 GCA_934675795.1 uncultured Collinsella sp. | reverse complement strand
ATGACCAGAAGGTCTATGCCTTGCCTTTTTCATGCCAACTTGTTCGCTCTGGACGTCGCTCGCTGTCCGTCCTCTACTTGCGGCGTTGTTTTGCTCCGAATTGGTGGGCTTTCGCTGTCCGCGCCAAAACATCGGCGTTGTTATGGGTAGTCATTGGGGACGTTCTTAAATGACTAGTTGAAAGGGACACACTTGCACCAAATCCGCCGGTCCTGCACCGGGCTCGTCCTATACTTTACCGAGATAAAGTGAACGTGTAGATTCGTAACCCGCTCGCAACCGTTCTATGGCACGATATTGAACGAATGTATGCTATGCGCCCAAATCTTTTGGGCAGAGTGGGAGACAGTATGGTCAAGCTGTACGAGGACGGCATCTACCTGCGTAACGGCAGCGAGGTTGTGCCTGAGGCCGAGGCCGCTGAGCGCGGCATTACGCAGACACCCGAGGATGCCAAGCGCGGCACCATCGCGTATTCGATCCTTCAGGCACACAATACGTCCGGCGACCCCGAGGCGCTCAAGATTCGCTTCGACGCCATGGCGAGCCACGACATCACCTTTGTCGGCATTATCCAGACGGCGCGTGCCTCGGGCATGGAGCAGTTCCCGCTGCCCTACGTGCTCACCAACTGCCATAACTCGCTGTGCGCCGTGGGCGGCACCATCAACGAGGACGACCACGTTTTTGGCCTTTCCGCTGCTAAGAAGTACGGCGGCATCTTCGTTCCGCCGCACATCGCCGTCATCCACTCCTTTATGCGTGAGAACTTCGCCGGCTGCGGCAAGATGATCCTGGGTTCCGACTCGCACACCCGCTACGGCGCTCTGGGCACCATGGCCGTGGGCGAGGGCGGCGGCGAGCTGGCTAAGCAGCTGCTGCGCGACACCTACGATGTCGCCTATCCCGGCGTCGTGGCCATCTACCTCACGGGCGCCCCGCGCCCCGGCGTCGGCCCGCACGATGTGGCGCTCGCCATCATCCGCGCCGTCTTTGCCAAGGGCTACGTCAAGAACAAGGTCATGGAGTTCGTGGGCCCCGGCATCGCAAACATGACGACCGACTACCGCAACGGCGTCGACGTCATGACCACCGAGACCACCTGCCTGTCGAGCATTTGGGCAACTGACGAGGACACGCACGCGTTCCTGGCCATGCACGGCCGCGGCGACGACTACCGCGAGCTCAAGCCCGCCGATGTTGCCTACTACGACGGTTGCGTCGAGGTCGACCTGTCGAGCATCAAGCCTATGATCGCGCTGCCGTTCCACCCTTCCAACGGCTTTGAGATCGACGAGCTCAACGAGAACCTCGAGGACATCCTGCACGAGGTGGAGCTCGAGGCTGCCAAGATCGGCGAGGGCAAGACTCACTTTAGCTTGCTCGACAAAATCGTCGACGGTAAGCTGCACGTGCAGCAGGGCGTTATCGCCGGCTGCTCGGGCGGCAACTACGACTCCGTGGTCCAGGCTGCCCGCGTGCTCAAGGGTGCCAACACCGGCTGCGGCGAGTTCTCGCTGTCGGTCTACCCCACGAGCCAGCCCGTGGCGCTCGAGCTTACACGCCGTGGCTACATCTACGACCTCATGGAGGCCGGTGCAATCGTGCGCACGGCATTCTGCGGCCCGTGCTTTGGCGCCGGCGACACGCCCGCCAACAATGGCCTTTCGATCCGCCACACCACGCGCAACTTCCCCAACCGCGAGGGTTCCAAGCCGGGCAACGGCCAGCTGAGTGCCGTGGCCCTGATGGACGCCCGCTCCATTGCGGCGACGGCTGCCAACGGCGGCGTCCTGACGCCGGCGACCGACCTGCCCGAGGAGACTTGGGACGAGGTCTGCGAGTACACCTTCGACGACGCGCCGTACAAAAAGCGTGTGTACTGGGGCTTTGGCAAGGCGGAGCCTGCCGACGAGCTGGTCGAGGGTCCCAACATCAAGCCGTGGCCCGCGATGGAGCCCCTCGGCGACGATATCCTGCTCAAGGTGTGCTCCAAGATTATGGACCCGGTCACCACGACCGACGAACTCATTCCCTCGGGCGAGACGAGCTCTTTCCGCTCCAACCCGCTGGGTCTGGCCGAGTTTACGCTCAGCCGTCGCGACCCTGCCTACGTGGGCCGCTCCAAGGAGGTCGACGCGGTGGAAAAGCGCCGCGTTGCCGGCGAGGCAGCGGGCGACCTGGTGGCACTCGATGCCGAGCTTGCCGGCGTGTTTAAGGCGCTGACCGGCGCGGGTGTCGCGGCCGATGCCAAGGCGACCGAGTACGGCTCCATGCTCTATGCCAAGAAGCCCGGCGACGGTTCTGCCCGCGAGCAGGCCGCGAGCTGCCAGCGCGTCATCGGCGGCCTGGCAAACATCGTCCACGAGTACGCCACCAAGCGCTATCGCTCCAACGTGATGAACTGGGGCATGGTGCCCTTCCAGATGGAGGCCGAGCCCAACTTTGAGGTGGGCGACTACGTCTTTGTGCCGGGTATCCGCGCCGCGCTCGACGGCGATCTGAGGGGCATCGCCGCCTACGTTGTGCGCGCCGACGGCACGGTTGAGCAGATTGAGCTCTATATTGCCGATATGACGGCAGAGGAGCGTGCCATCGTCAAGGCCGGCTGCCTGATCAACTACAACAAGTTCAAGGCCGCTGCCGAGTAACTCTGCTGTACGCCCCGGCCACACCTTTCCCTCGTGCTCACGCGCTTCGCGAGGGTCGCCCGAGGGAAAGGTGTGGCCGGGGCTACCGCGACGTTCTCGTTGGGTCTTGAGGGGCGCTAATAATTGACCGGGACCATCACAAAATTGCCTGCCCGGCGGGTCCTTATTTCGATGGGGTCCAGGTTATTTCATCGTCAAATAGCCAAGTGCGTGCCGAGCCACTGTTGCGCGCTGTCTGCGGATCGGGCTCGCAGGTTTGTTCGTAGGCATCCTCGGTACACCGATCCATAAAATCGACGACTGCCGTCTGGTCGCCCTCCATGACGTAGATTACGTCGCCATCCGAGATATAGACCCCCGGTCCTTCATTGTCCACGCAGCCGGGGTCGTATGAGACGTTGCACAATTTGCTCCCGTTTGCCGCATCGAGCTCAAGGGTCGAATAATATCCGCCAACCATTTGGCCATTCTTGGCTCGATATATTGCGGCGCCGTACCACCGCTTAAACGTCTTGCCTTTGAGTAAACTGGTTGCCTTGCCGATAAGCTGCTCATCTTTGGTGTAGCGTCTGGCCCCAAGTTCGATGCGGGGATAGTTGCTGACACCAAGCGCTGCGGGCGTACCGTCAAAATCGACGGTGACCGAATCGGGTTTGACGATATCGGTGAGGACCTCGATGGGATAGCTTACGGTCTCAACCGCCGCCTGCGTCGCAGAGGCGGGGAGAAATGCGAGATAGATAATTCCTACGCCGACTGCGGTAATCGCAAACGCTAAGACGAGCAGGCCGATATAGGTGGAGCGTTTCACGGCGGGTACCTCGCAAATAGTATGCATTCATTAAGATAAGTGATACCAGCTTACGACAATCTTCAAAAGAAAGCGATCGACCGAAATGACGGGGTGAAAAGGCCCTATTGGGCTTCGATTTGACCTCTAATAGAAATATTTGCCCCACTCATTCTGGGCGTGAGGTCAATAATTGAGTCCACGAGTTTTGAGCGATACTCTTCTCACTAAACTCACTATTTTCACTATAAGCACTATAAATATGATAGGGGGACGACGAGAACAATGTGACGTGCGATAGCTAAGCCGTTTAAGCCGGACTCTGACCTTGAATCTCTGCCTCTATCTGTGCGAACGGGCTATTGTCGGTTCTCGATTCCATCGCTGCGTTTTCGTTGGGTTTTGGGATCGCCAAACGTAGACTGGGCTTGATGCCGCCTTTTTTAATCGGGGCTGATTCTTCTCTGGATCACCACAAAGGGGACAGGCACCTTTGTGGTGGTTCTCGGTTTGTCTCGACTTGTAACATCTTGGCCGCTAAAAGTGGGCCTGGTGTTACAGATTTAGATTTTCGATTCGGGTGTCTTCTGTTCGTCTCGATTTGTAACAGATAGAGCTCTATTTGCCGAGTAGATGTTACAGATTGAGACAAACGGGTGCCGCTGAACAATTCGTCTCGATCTGTAACATCTGGAGCCAGAAACGGTCGATAGATGTTACAGATTGAGACGGTAGCGCACCTGTGCGGCGGCGGGCCGACATCTTTACCCCTATCTCTCAATCACTCAGAAAATCTTATATATAGAGACTTAGATTTGTGTATAAGATCGTACAAAGCTGGCAACAATACTTCTCGAACAACGTGAAGCCGCCCCGTAGGGCGGCCACCCCAAGAGAGGTGATTCCATGAGAATCGATAAGCTAGCAATGACGTCGCGCGAGGCGCTGCAGACCGCCATGAGCACGGCTGCCGATGCGCAGGCCGGCGCGGTGGAGCCGATCCACCTGCTGTCCGCCCTGCTCGGTGCCGGCGAGCGCAATATCTCCGTGATCATTGAGCGCATCGGTGCCGACCCGGCTCAGCTTGCACGCTCCACACAGGATGCCATCGACCACGCGCCCAAGGTTTCGGGCGAGGGCCAGCAGATGGGCCTGTCCAACGAGCTCGTCCGCGTCATCGAAAAGGCCGAGAAGAAGGCCACCAAGATGGGCGACAGCTTTGTGGTGACTGAGCATCTGCTCATGGCACTTGCCGAGGACAAGGGCGAGGCGGGCCGCGTGCTGCGCGGCGCCGGCGTGACCAAGGAGCGCATCGAGCAGGTCTACGAGGAGCTGCGTGGCGATGACCGCGTGACATCTGCCGAGGACAAGACCCAGTTTGAGGCGCTGGAGCAGTACGGCCGCAACATCTGCGACCTTGCCCGCGCCGGCAAGCTCGACCCGGTCATCGGTCGTACCGACGAGATCCGCCGTACCATTCAGGTCCTGTCCCGCCGCACCAAGAATAACCCTGTGCTCATCGGCGAGCCGGGTGTCGGCAAGACGGCCATCGTCGAGGGCATCGCCCAGCGTATCGTGGCCGGCGACGTGCCGAGCACCCTGCGCGACCGCGACCTTATCGAGCTCGACATGAGCGCGCTGGTCGCCGGTGCCAAGTACCGCGGCGAGTTCGAGGACCGCTTGAAGGCCGTGCTCAAGGAAGTGCAAAAGTCCGAGGGCAAGGTCATCCTGTTCATCGATGAGCTCCACACCATCGTGGGCGCGGGTGCCACCGAGGGCTCCATGGACGCCGGCAACATCCTCAAGCCGGCGCTCGCCCGTGGCGACCTGCACGCGATCGGCGCGACCACGCTCGACGAATACCGCAAGTACATCGAGAAGGACGCGGCGCTCGCCCGTCGTTTCCAGACCGTTATGGTGAGCGAGCCTACCGTCGAGGACACCATTTCGATCCTGCGTGGTCTGAAGGAGAAGTACGAGATTTTCCACGGTGTGCATATCACCGATAGCGCGCTCGTGGCAGCTGCCGACCTCTCCGATCGCTACATCGCCGACCGCTTCCTGCCCGACAAGGCCATCGATTTGGTCGATGAGGCGGCAAGCCGCCTGCGCATGGAACTCGACAGCATGCCGGTCGAGATCGACGCCACCACGCGTCAGCTCACTCAGCTGCAGATCGAGGAACAGGCGCTCATGAAAGAGACCGATGACGCCTCCAAGGAGCGTCTGGAGGCCCTACGTCAGGAGATCGCCGAGGTCCAGGAAAAGCTCAACGTGCAAAAGGCCGGCTGGCTCAACCAAAAGAACGCCATCGACCACGTGCAGGAGCTCAAGGGCCGGCTCGACGAGGCCAAGAGCGAAGAGGAGCGCGCGACGCGCAACGGCGACCTGGGCCGTGCGTCCGAGCTGCGCTTCTCCGTGATTCCGGGCCTGCAGCAGCAGATTCAGGATTCCGAGGCCGCGCTCGAGGCACAAAAGCAGCAGGACGGCGAGGGCCTCAACGAACAGGTGACCTCCGATGAGATCGCCGAGGTCGTGAGCGCCTGGACCGGCGTGCCTGTGTCCAAGATGATGCAGGGCGAGCTCGACAAGTTGAAGGGCCTGGAGGGCGAGCTGCATAAGCGCGTCATCGGTCAGGACGAGGCCGTCTCCGCCGTTGCCGCGGCCGTGCGCCGCAGCCGTGCGGGTCTCTCCGATCCGGACAAGCCCATCGGCAGCTTCTTCTTCCTGGGCCCCACCGGCGTGGGTAAGACCGAGCTCGCCAAGGCGCTTGCCGAGTGCCTGTTCGACGACGAGCGCGCACTCGTGCGTATCGACATGTCCGAGTACATGGAGAAGTTCAGCGTCCAGCGTCTGATCGGTGCGCCCCCGGGATACGTGGGTTACGACGAGGGCGGCCAGCTCACCGAGGCCGTGCGCCGTCGTCCCTACTCCGTGATCTTGCTCGACGAGATGGAGAAGGCCCATCCGGATGTCTTTAACGTGCTGTTGCAGGTGCTCGACGACGGCCGTCTGACCGATGGCCAGGGTCGCCAGGTGTCCTTCAAGAACACGATTATCATCATGACGTCCAACGTGGGCTCCAAGGCCATCGCCGATCTGTCCGGTAAGGACGAGGAGGAGATGCGCCATCAGGTCGACGCCGCCATGGCTCAGACCTTCCGCCCCGAGTTCCTCAACCGTATCGACGACATCGTGGTGTTCCATCCGCTCGGCATGGCGCAGATCGAGAAGATCGTCGACATCCAGCTTGCCGACGTCCGCGCGCGTCTGGCCAAGGAGCGCATGACGCTTGCCATCACCCCGGCGGCCAAGCAGATGCTCGCCGTGGGCGGCCTGGACCCGGTCTTTGGCGCCCGTCCGCTCAAGCGTCTGGTCCAGCGCGAGGTCGTGGACGCCATCGCCGCCGCCATCATCGACGGCACGGTGCGCGAGGGCGATCAGGTGACGGTCGATGTCGATAAGGACGGCGGCTTTACCGTCGTGTGCGATAACACGCCGGCGGCCACCTACGAGGTCCCCGACGCCGAGTAGATTTTGGGGCCGGCTTTAAATCGCCCCTCATCGCAAAACGCCAAGGGCGGCGGATCCAATTGGGTCCGCCGCCCTTTTTCGTGCGACAATCGATGATGTCGAACGTGAGTACATGGCAAGGAGCTATGCAGATGAAAGATGAGACCAAGACGAACAAGCCGGCGACCGATGCCGCGCCCGCCGCACCCAAACCTGCGCCTAAGCCGGCGCCAAAGCCGCGCGACCCTTTCATCCGTGCTGAGAACGAGGACGACGACGGCTACGATCCCTACAGCGATCGCCGCCCCGAGCGCGAGCCGATGTTCGAAGCCGACCCGTGGAACTAGGAAACGTCCTCTAGCTGACGGAGCCGCGCGTTTCTGTCGGCTAGAGGCGTTCGTGTTTGCCTCCTCAACCGCTCGACATCCTTCGGGACAGAAAGAGAAAAACTTGCTTAATCATTAATCAAGTTAAACGAAATCTTGCTTTCCAGCTAATCAAGAAACAGTATAATCTTGATTAGCCAGAGAGCAAGATTGGAGAATCATGGCATTCAACGACTTGATCGCCCAGAAAATAAAGGACTTTGAACAGCAGGGGGT
>CAKURW010000056.1 GCA_934675795.1 uncultured Collinsella sp. | reverse complement strand
CCGTCTGCTTGATTCCAGCTGCCAAGTCCCCGTGGCTAGCAAGAACAATACTTACCATCACATAACCTCCTTTTTGTTTACGTATTTCCTACACGACATGAAAGGAGTATACCTGTTTGGATTGTGGAATTATAGCTAAATTCGCAAAAGGTTGGATTATTTGTTTAAACGTCTATGTTTGTTACAAATTGATTACGTTGCTGGCTTATAGCTCATTGCCTGCTAAAACGTGATTTGCTGATTGTTTTCAAAGACATATAAAGGTGCACCGTTCGTTAAGACCGCTTTTAGGTGAATCCCAATGCGTCTGCGTGCCACCATTTTGTTTAAACAGACATGACTTGACTAACCGAAGCAAATATGTTTAGAACTCTAGCCCATGTAGACATTAGATGTTAGGCGATGTGGAGAGGGTTGGCGGCGTCGACGGCATCGGGGGCGTCGGAGAGGCCGTCAGGAGCAGCGTCTGCCGGGTCCTCGTCGGGGGTCTCGATCTGTTTGATCATGACCTCCTGGCCCTGCAGCAGGTATGTTTCACCGCTGCCGCAATGGGGGCAAGTCTTGCCGTGCTCGACCGTCGCGTAGTCGCGGCCGCACGCCTCGCAATGCGTCACGGCCTCGACAGGCTCCACGATAAGCTCCGCGCCCTGCGTGATAGGCTTTTTATCCGCCGCCCAGCGCCAAGCGTCGAGTAGTAGATCGGGGACGACGCCCGAGACCTCGCCCAGCAGCAGCGTGACGCTCGAAACGCGACGCACGCCATGAGCGCGCGCCACATTCTCAACATCGCGAATGATGTGATAGACGATTCCGAGCTCGTGCACTTTTAATTCCTTCCGCCGTTCTACCGAACGGCGGTCGGCTTGACGCTGCGCGAGCCCCAGACGGGCGATCTGCCTTTCAATCGTCGGGCATGGGCAAAAGCCCTATGCCCTCCTCTTTCAAGGCACCTCGCCACGCCTGGGACTCGCTCGCTGTCCAACCGCTCTCTGCGCCGTTCTCCTGCTTGTTGCGTTTCTTACTTCTTCCCAAACTTAATCTTGATGGCGCGCTTGAGCGCGTACTTGCCGAGGCTCGGGAGCTTTTGCTCGTATTTGACCATCGTGGAGCACTCGGGGCGGTCGCGATCGAGGTGAATGGCGTCGAACGCGCACTTGGTGGTGCACAGACCGCAACCGATGCACTTGTTGGGGTCGACGATCGAGGCGCCGCAACCCAGGCAGCGGGCGGTCTCGGCACGCACCTGCTCCTCGGTAAAGGTCTCGACATACTCGCTAAACGGCTCAGCCTTCTCGCGCTCGCGGTCGACGTGGGCCACCTCGCGGCTCGCGTTGTCATAGCTCTCGATCACCATGTCATCGCGGTCGAGCGCGCTGTACTTACGCTGGTTGCGGCCAATGGTGAGCGTAGAGCCCGGCTGCACAAAGCGATGTATGGATACCGCGGCCTCGTGACCGGCGGCGATGGCATCGATGGCAAAGCTGGGGCCGGTGTAGACGTCACCGCCCACAAAGATGTCGGGTTCGGCGGTCTGATAGGTCTGGGGATCGGCAAGGGCGCCCTGGCCACGGCCGAGCTCGACCTTGGAGCCGGCCAACAGGTCGCCCCACACGATGGACTGACCGATGGACATGACCACGCGGTCGGCGTCCACGCGACGCAGGTCGTTCTCGTCGTACTCGGGCGCAAAACGGCCCTCGTCGTCGAAGACACGCGTGCAGCGCTTGAAGGTAATGCCGCATACACGGCCGGCATCGTCCAGATGGACCTCCTTGGGGCCCCAGCCGCAGCTGATGTGCGCGCCGTCCTCAATGGCCTTGCGACGCTCCCCCTCGCTGGCGGGCATCTGGGCCTCGCTCTCCAAGCAGAACATCTCAACGTGCTCGGAGCCCAGGCGGCAGGCGTTGCGGGCCACGTCGATGGCCACGTTGCCGCCGCCCACCACGATGGTGCGGCCAGGCAGCGCGTCGATCTTGCCGCTGTTGACCTCGCGCAAAAAGTCGACGGCCACAGTCACGTCCTCGGCATCCTCGCCCGGAATACCGGCGAGGCGGCCGCCCTGGCAGCCAATAGCCACGTAGAAGGCCTTAAAGCCCTGCTCGCGCAGCTCGTCGAGCGTCACATCGCGGCCGACCTCCACGCCATAGCGGAACTCGGCACCCATCAGGCGAATGATCTCGACCTCGGCCTCGATAACGTCCTTCTCCAGCTTAAAGCTGGGAATACCGTAGGTGAGCATACCGCCCGGGCGCTCGTTCTTCTCGAACACGACAGGCTTGTAGCCCTTCTCGGCCAGGTAGAAAGCGCAGGACAGGCCGGCCGGACCGGCACCGATGATGGCGATCTTCTGATCGAAGCCGCCAGCGCGCGTCGGCGTCACCACGGGCGGGACATAGCGGGTCGCGGCATCAAGATCGCGCTGGGCGATGAACTTCTTGACCTCGTCGATAGCCACGGCGGCGTCCACACGGCCGCGGGTGCAGGCGTCCTCGCAGCGGCGGTTGCACACACGGCCGCAGATGGCGGGCAGCGGGTTCTCGCGCTTAATGAGTGCTAGGGCCTCGTCATAGCGGCCCTGCGCCGCGAGCTTCAGATAGCCCTGAACGGCAACGTGCGCGGGGCAGGCCGTCTTGCAGGGCGCGGTGCCGGACTCGTGCGTCTCGATGCGGTTGTCGTTGCGGTAGTTGGGCGACCACTTGGTGTGGTCCCACTTGGTGGCATCGGGCAGCTCCTGGCGCGGATACTCGGGCACCTGTCCGCCCGCCTTTTTGCTGCAGAGCTTTTGGCCCAGCTTGGCGGCGCCGGCCGGACACACCTCAACGCAGCGACCACAGGCCACGCACTTATCCTTCTCGACCTTGGCGACATAGGCCGAGCGCGACAGGTTGGGCGTGTTGAACAGCTGCGAGGTGCGCAGGGCGTAGCACACGTTGACGTTGCAGTTGCAGATGGCGAAGATCTTGTTCTCGCCGTCGATGTTGGTGATCTGGTGCACAAAGCCGTTGTCCTCGGCCTGGCGCAGGATGTCGTAAACCTCGTCGCGGGTCACGTAATGGCCACGATCGGTCTCGACCACGTAGTCGGCCATATCGCCCACGGCGATGCACCAATCGGCCGGGTCGTCGGCGCAGCCCTCGCCCATCACGCGACGGCTTGCGCGGCAGCTGCAGGTGCTAGCGGCATACTTACCCTCGTATTTGTCGAGCCAGTGCTCGATATGCTCAATAGGCACCGATGTGCTCGCGGCGTCAATGGCCTTCTCGACCGGAATGACGTGCATGCCGATACCGGCGCCTCCGGGCGGCACCATCGGTGTGGCCTTGGACAGCGGTCCCTTAGACGCCTGCTCAAAGAACTTAGCATAGACCGGATGCTCCTCGAGCTGGCTCACGCGCATGTTGAGGAACTCGGCGGAACCCGGCACCAGCATGGGCAGCACCCATTGCTTGGCGCGCTCGGGATTTTCCCAGTTGTACTCGAGCAGACCCGTGTAGCTCATGTCGTCGAGCATCTTTTCGATATCGGCCTCGGGCATGCCAGTGAGCTTGACCATCTCGGGCAGCGTATAGGGACGGCGCATCTTCATCTTGCAGAGCACTTCGGCCTGCTCGTCGGTTGCGGCCTCGGCAAACGACCAGTACTCGTAGCCCAGCAGCTCGTCGCGATGCAGCAGACGGTTGGTGCAGTGCTCGCACAGCTTGACGATGGCCTCGCGCGGATGCTCCGGCAGCGGCGGCACGAACTCCGAACCGATATCGGGCTCGGTGTAGCTAATTCCCGGTCCGTTGAGAATCATGGTTGTCCCTTCTCTTGCCGCAGCACGACAGGGCCGCGGTGCCCCTCTTTTTTTGCAGGCCGGACATGCCCCCATGCCGTTCACCCACCATTGTTGACATTGTGTCAAAAATAGTATTGACGAACCGTCAACAATATTCAAGACTGATAGGCGAACGGTCAGGCAAAAGAGGATGAAAGGCGGCAAAACATGGGCAACAACGCAGCAGATACCTCTGTGGTCGATGCCGTCCCTGCACCCGATAGCGCGGCAAAGCGCCTGACGGGCGACGAACGCCGTCGCGAGATCCTCGATGCCGTGCGCACCGTAAGCTCCGAGTTGGGCGTGTCCCACCTATCGGTATCGGCCGTGACCAAACGAGCCGGCTGCACGCGTTCATTGTTCTACCACTACTTTGCCGACATGGACGCCGCCGTCACCGCTGTTATGGACGAGGCGATCGACGGCTTTATCTCCGAACTCGAGCAGTGGAACGCCGGCCGCACCGTCGGCGATATCGAGGGCGCGCTCGACACCGTCGCCCCGCTCTTTAAGCGGCTGGTCGCCAGCGGCCATGAACTGCCGAGTACGCTCACCTCAAGCAGCGGCGCGCTCTACGGCGGCTTTTTGCACAACGTGGTCCAGCGTGTGGCGCAGTATATCTGCGACACCACCGTGGTGGATTTTGCCGCCCATCATGAGCTACGCATCGACCATGTCTACGAGACGTTCTACACCCTCATCATGGGGTTGTTGATGTATATCCGCACGCACCCCGATGTGCCCGACGAGACGGTCAAGGAAATCATCGCCTCGACACTCCACATCGAGGGCTATACCGCCAAGTATCCGGAGCGCAAGCCCCAGAACTGACGACATTTGGCCAAACTGCCCGCGATCAGAAGAGGGGCCGCGGGCGTGTGAAAGGAGAGCAGCATGCTGTTCGATGTTTGGGGTAGCGATACCCTTATCCACTGGGCCGGCTGGGCCATGGTCTTTATTGGCCTGATCGTGCTCAACGAAGTCGGCCGCCGCACCAAGCTGGGCGCGGCAATCATCTTTGGCGTGGCTCCGCTGGCCATGACCATCTACTGCGTCGCCATCGCCGTGGGCGTTTCGCAGGGCGCCGAGTGGGCGCTCACCAACCCCACCCATGTGTACCAGAACAGCTGGTTCCACTACGCCAAGGTATACGCGGCGCTCGCCGGTTGCTGGGGCTTCATTGCCATTAAGTACCAGTGGGGAAAGATCGGCAAGGCGCATTGGTTCCGCGCATGGCCGTTTGTGATCGTCGCCATCAACATCATGATCGCCGTCGTATCCGACTTTGAGAGCGCCTATCACTTCTTTGTCCTGGGCGAGTCCACCTGGGTCACCTCCGAAGGTGCTACGCAGCTGGCCGGCTGGAACAACGTGTTCAACGGCATCGCCGGTATCATCAACATCTTCTGCATGACCGGTTGGTGGAGCGTCTACGCCTCCGAGGATCAGACCGATATGCTGTGGCCCGACATGACCTGGGTCTACATCATCGCCTACGATATCTGGAACTTCTGCTACACCTACAACTGCCTGCCCACCCACTCCTGGTTCTGCGGCTTTGCGCTGCTGCTGGCGCCCACCGTCGCCGCCTTTATCTGGAACAAGGGCGGCTGGATCCAGAACCGCGCCTTTACGCTGGCCATTTGGTGCATGTTTGCCCAGGTGTTCCCGTACTTCCAGGAGGAGTCCATCTTTGTGACCCACTCCACGCTCGACCCCGGCGCCGCTACCGCGGTCTCGATCGCCGCACTGGTCGCCAACGTCGCCGCGATCATCTACATCGCCTACCGCGCCAAGAAGCTCGGCCGCAATCCCTACAAGCAGGATGTCTTTGAGGGCACCAGCGATTGGGAGAAGGCTACCGCTCGCCGCGCCAAGGTGGATTACGCACACGCCGAGTAACGCGCCCGGCGCAGACATCGCTTGAGCACGAAGCAGCATAGCCGGCTCCGCGCAACTCAACGCATTGTAGAGCCCCCGGAATGTGATTCGTTCGCGTTCCGGGGGCCTTTTGCCGCCGCGAGGATGCGGCCGAACGATGCGCTCAGGTTAAATCGGATCTTATATTTCGCACGCGCTTTATATGGCTCCATTTTTGGGTACAGTGTTGTCCCGATATTGAGCTTGGGGGATATATGAAAGATGAGACGATGGGCCAAGAGGATGCGGCCCAAGATGCAGAAGCGTGTGCCGAGGCCCTGGAGAGCCTAGACCAGATCGCGCTGACCGAGATTGCGTTTGACGATTCGAGCGTTGATGTGCGGGATGAGCCGGAAATCGAGGCGCAGCCCGATGATCAGGATGCAAAAGACGATGGTGCCGCGCCCACCGAAGACGGGGCGGGGCACGAGGATTCCGAATGCGAGGCCGACGACCAGCCCGAATCCGACACGAGCGAGGAAACCATCTTGCTCGACAACTTGCCGGCCGAAGATTCGCTGACCCGCGAGCTCCCTGGCTTAGGCCCTGCGCCTGCCGTGGACGAGACCATCGCCATGGGCGATATTCCCCTGCCGTCCGTTCCCTCGGCACGCGAGGCCGAGGTTCGCCATCGCAAAATGTCGCCCAAGCGCCGCAATCTGATGGTTGCCGGCGTCGTAGCCGTCGCGCTTGTTGCCGGCGGCGCAGGCTATGCTGCCTGGAACGGATATCAACAAGAGCAGGCTGCCGTGCTTGCCGCAAACGCCCATACCATGATGTCGGTGCAGATTGGCGTGCATGCCGCGGGCCTCGACTGCTCAACTGGCTCCAAGATTCCCGTGCAGGTGAGCGGACAAGATTCCGACGGTTCTTCCGTGAGCGAAACGCTCTACGTTGACGAGCACGGCCGCGGCATCAAACTGCTGCCCGGCGATTACACGCTCTCCATCGCTGCCTCCCCCATCGCGGCCGACGGCACCATCTATACCGTCCCGACCACCAAGACGCAGGTCACCGTTAAGAGCGATGGACAGGATTTAAGTGCCCAGGCCACCTTTAAGCTCAAGGTGCCTTCGGCCGACACGGTGACTGACGACCAGATCGATGCCGCCGCCAAGTATGCCGAGGAGGGCGGTGCGAGCTCCGCCGCGGCTGCCAAAGTGCTCCAGCAGGCAGCAACCGCGCGGCGCGACGCCGCCGTCAATGCCGTGAGCGCGCAAAAGGCACAGGCGTCCCGTGATGCTGACGCTCGCCACAAGGCAGCCGACCTCTACCAGCTCGATATTCCCGTCGAGTGGTACGGCAAGGTCGCAACTTGGCAAAACGGAAGCACGCTATGCATCTATCTGGGCGACGACGCCAATACTCCGCTCGTGACGCTCGTCGCGGTGCGCGAGGGCGAGAGCTTTACGCCCGATGAAGGCGATACGGTTTTGGGCGCGGCAAACCTTGGCAACGGCTACACCGTCTACGCCAGCGGCCCCGTCTATCCGTATGTGGTGCCCCAGACCATCAACGGGCGCACGCAAGACCCCGTGTCGACCTACCCCATGGACACGGCCATTGAGCTTGTCGAGCTGACGACCGGCAACCGCTACACCTATAGCCAGATCAAGAACGTGTTGGTCGGCAAAGACGGCAAGGCAGACACCGCGACCAAACTCGAGACCGACTACCTCGCCCAGATTCTCCTGCCGAGCATCAAAGCCCAGGACTAGCCGGGCACAGCAAGGTGCTCCCCAACCGTGATGAAGGAGCCAGGAAGTCCTGACCCCACAGGTCCATAGATGATTAGGCAAGGAGCCACTTCCATGCGGGCGTAACGTGTACCACACCGTGCTCGCATGGAATATCGGTCTGTTCATCCATGGTAACGATTGCCGACTCGCCAAGATCA
>CAKURW010000055.1 GCA_934675795.1 uncultured Collinsella sp. | reverse complement strand
ATTGCTTACCAAGACGAATGCCGGGCTCCTGTTTGCGCCCGTCGGCGTGATCAGGAGACAGCGACTTACTTCTCTCTTATTTATTTACTTTCGTTCGATCAAGGAGATCATCATGAGCCAGTTCATCAACAACCCCGAGCACACCTTTGGTTTCGATACCCTGCAGCTGCACGTTGGCCAGGAGAGCGCCGATCCCGCATCCGATGCCCGCGCCGTGCCTATCTACCAGACCACGAGCTACGTGTTCCGCAACGCCCAGCATGCCGCTGACCGCTTTGGCCTCGCCGACGCCGGCAACATCTACGGTCGTCTGACCAACTCCACCCAGGGCGTCTTCGAGGACCGCATCGCTGCACTCGAGGGCGGCGTGGCCGGCCTCGCCGTCGCCTCCGGCGCTGCTGCCATCACCTATACCCTGCAGGCTCTTGCCCAGGCTGGTGACCACGTGGTGGCTCAGAAGACCATCTACGGTGGTTCCTACAACCTGCTCGAGCATACGCTCTCCCAGTTTGGCGTCGAGACCACGTTTGTCGATGCTCATAACCTGGAAGAGGTTGAGGGTGCCATCAAGGACAACACCACGGTCATCTATCTCGAGACGCTCGGCAACCCCAACTCCGACATCCCCAACATCGACGCCATCTCCGAGATCGCCAAGAAGCACGGTCTGCCGGTTGTCGTCGACAACACTTTCGGCACCCCGTATCTGTTCCGTCCGCTGGAGCATGGCGCCAACATCGTTGTCCACTCCGCAACCAAGTTCATCGGCGGCCACGGCACCTCGCTGGGCGGTGTGATCGTCGACGGCGGTAACTTCGATTGGAAGGCGAGCGGAAAGTACGCCCAGATCGCTGAGCCCAACCCCTCCTACCATGGTGTTTCGTTTGCCGAGGCTGCCGGTCCCGCCGCCTTCGCAACCTATGTCCGCGCCATCCTGCTGCGCGACGAGGGTGCCTGCATCAGCCCGTTCAACGCCTGGGTCCTGCTCCAGGGCACCGAGACCCTGTCGCTGCGCGTCGACCGCCATGTCGAGAACACCAAGAAGGTCGTTGAGTTCCTGGCTGGTGACAGCCATGTCGCCAAGGTGAACCACCCGAGCCTGCCTGAGCACCCCGATCACGAGCTCTATCAGAAGTACTTCCCCAACGGCGGCGCTTCGATCTTCACCTTTGAGATTAAGGGTGGCCAGGAGGCAGCTTGGAAGTTCATCGATCATCTGCAGGTGTTCTCGCTGCTCGCCAACGTGGCCGACGTCAAGTCGCTCGTCGTGCACCCGGCTACCACCACGCACTCCCAGCTCTCTGCCGAGGAGCTCGCCGAGCAGAACATCACGCCCTCCACGATCCGTCTTTCCATCGGTACCGAGAACGCCGAGGATATCATTTGGGATCTGAAGCAGGCCTTCGCCGCGCTGGACGAGTAAGGCGACTTGTGCAAGGACCCCTTGCGACTCGATAGGTATAACTGCATAAAATGCCTGCTCAAGGCGCCTGTGCGAACAATGGTTGCACAGGCGCCTTTTTTGCATAGAGCGGGTGCAAAAACAGGGTTTTTGACACGCTTTATGCATTTGAGTTGTGGAAAACTCCTGTTGAGAGGATGTGAGTTTTACGCAATTGACGTGCGCCTTTTGAGTAAAACCGCAGGTCGCGATTTGCTCGGGGTACTATGCAGCGCGATCGAATCACACGCAGCTCAAACGCAGCAAAAACGCACTACGGAGGTTTCCAGCTACATGAGGATCGATTCACGAAAACCGAAAGCCGCTGCCCTTTCCGCCGCTCTGACCGTGGCACTTTTGGCGGGCGCCGGTGCAACTGATGCCCACGCCGCAACACTGTCCGATACGGTTGGATCTACGCCGTCCGAGACGACGCTGGTACAGCCCGTTGATTATCGCGGCGATGGTTATGGCTCTATGCAGGAGTGGAACGCCTCGATGGAGGCCAAGCGCGATTCCCTTGAAATGCGCGCTCAGATTATCCTAAACATGTATGGTGACTATGCCACCGATGACGAGCGCGCTGTGCTGCAGGGTTGTATCGATGGTGCGGGCAGCCTTTTGACGATGGGGGAGGTCGACGCGAAGTCGACCGAGCTCGATGAGCTGCGCACTGCGCTTGAGAATGCCAAGCGCGAAGCGCTCGAGGCCGCTGCCGCCGAGGCGGAGGCTGCCGAGGCCGCCCAGGCTTCGTACTACAACGCCGGCTCCGGCTCGTCTTACGCGTCTGCTGCGTATTACGCGAATGGCTCGGGATTGACGCGTTCCGCCGGCGTCAATAACTATAACGGTCGTCGCGAGACCTATTACAGCAGCAACGTACTTTACCATCACCGCACGGGTGAGTGGACGCAGGATTCCGAGGGCTTCTGGCGCGATGCCGACGGCTACTACGTTGTGGCGGCGAGCGATAAGTCCCAGGGCTCCACGTTTACCGGTTCCAAGGGCGAGTGCAAGGTCTATGATTCGGGTTGCGCAGCCGGAACTACCGATTACTACACCGGTTGGTAATCTGCCGACATCGATTACACATGATGGACGGGCGCCTTTACTGAGCTTTCGGGCAACGTAAAGGCGTCCGTTTTTATATGCATTTGGGTTAACAGAGCCCTTACCGTGGCACTACGTTGGGCATATGGGCGCGGGGCACACTGGTTCTTGAGAATTAAGGTCTTTCTCTTGGAGGAAGTGGTCTTGTGAGCGCTCGAGATGTCGCTATTGCCGTCGTTGCCCTTTTGATTGGCTGTCTTGGCCCGACGGTCGCGCTCGTTGCCGGCTTGCAGTCCGCCACGGGCGCCGCTCCTGTGGTTGCGGGCGCTTTGATTGCAGCGGCGCTGCTGGGAAGCGCCGGCGTGCTGCTTTGCCGTGATGACGAGGGCGAGGTTCCGGAATCGCAAAATAAGCCTCAGTTTTAGCCTCGAGCTAAATGCAACAGGCCTTCGCGAATGACGGAGTCCTCGCGAAGGCCTGTCTGCTTGTATTGCGCGTCGCGATGCGGCCGAGGCTACCAGCTGCTTTCTATTTCGCGAATCCTCTGGTAGAGCCAATCGTTTTGCGGCACTTGGATATCGTGTTTGGCTGCTAGGCGGCAAATGGTGCCCGCGAACTCATCTACCTCGGTTTTGCGCCTTGCGACGCGGTCTTGAGCCATCGAAGGCATACCGGCGGGGTCGATTCCCTCGATGAGGTGCACCATCTGAGTTAGGTCTGCCTCGGTCAGCTCAATGCCCTCGGCGTTGGCGACCGCAAGCGTTTCGCGCATGGCGGAAACAAAGCAGCGACGCTGCTCGGAGCCCGGCTCCGTGGCGCTTCCGTAGGTCCCGCCGTAGGCCATGCAGGTCTGGTTGATGCCGTCGTTGAGCATGAGTTTGGCCCACATGCGGTGCGCAATGTCGCTCTCGACGGTATGGGCGATGCTGCAGCGTGTGTAGAGCTCGTCGATGGCGGTGACGGTTGCGGGCTCGGTGCCTGCTGCCGCGCCAAAGCGAATCTCGCCCGCATTGGTAAAGGTGAGCGCGCCGTCGAGGAATACGGCGTCCATGCCCTGGCAGATACCCAGGACGGTGCGCTTCCAGCCAAAGTGCTCGGCAATCTTTTGCTCGCTCGTAATGCCGTTGCACAGCGAGGCGATGAGCGTGTTGGGTCCCACGACGCGCTCCATAGTCTTGAGTGCTTGGTTGAGTCCCGTCGTCTTGACCGTGAGAATGACCAGATCGGCGGGCGTTGCCTCGCTGACGCGCACGGACTTGAGTGGGCAGGGCTCGCCGTTGACCGTAAGGGTGTCGCCTGCGTGACGCTCGAAACGGGCGTCGTCCATAATGTATTCGACGGCGTCATTGCCGAGGGCCTTGGCAATCATGCCGCCGTAGAGCAGGCCGACGCCGCCCTTGCCGATAAAGGCGACCTTGTTGATCTGCATATGAATCATCTCCCCATATAAAAGGCGCCCGTGTAAGGGGCGCCTGATGGATTGTATGCTGCCGGGGTGATTGGTGGGTGCGCGGGGCGGCTGTTATAAAAAAGAAACGTTTGCCTGGACGTTACGCTGCGGGGCAGACCGCAAAGACACGCGCGGGGTATCCGACACCATCACGGACCTTAGGGAAGGTGCAGAAGATGACGGCGCCTGTGACGGGAAGCTCGCCCAGATGGTCCATGACCTCGATCTGATAGCGGTCGACCGAGAGGATGTATTGTTCGCCGGGGTAGGGGTAGACGTCCTCGCGCGTGGTCACGCCCGGCTCCTTTCATCGGGCTTTTTGCTGATGTTAAAGCGGTGCCGTGACGGCTCGATTTCTGCTGCGTTACGATACGTTCTCGATTGCGATTCCGATGTGTTTCGATGACGTGACAGGTTTGTTTCGCCTTATCAGGGCTTCGATGGGGGAGGAGGGGCCGTGCAATATCGCGTTGACCCCAAAAGCGGTAACCGTATCTCGGCGTTGGGGCTGGGCTGCATGAGGTTTCCCGGTGCGCCGGGACGCCCGGATGCGAAGACAGCCGACGCCATCATCTCCCGTGCGGTGGAGCAGGGGATTAACTACCTGGACACGGCCTATCTCTATCCCGGCAACGAGGCGTGCGTGGGCGCTTCGCTTGAGCGCATGGGGCTGCGTGACCGGGTGTTGCTGGCGACCAAGTTGCCGCACGCTTCGTGTGCATGCACAGGGGATTTCGACCGTTTCTTTGACGAGCAGCTGCGTCGGCTGCGGACCGACCATATCGACTATTACCTTATGCACAACATTACCTCGCCCGCCCAGTGGGAACGTGTGGTGGCGTTGGGCATCGAGGACTGGATCACGCGTCAAAAGGCGGCGGGGCGCATTCGCCAGATTGGTTTTTCGTATCACGGCAGCGCGGCGGATTTTCTGACGATGCTTGACGCATATGAATGGGATTTTTGCCAGATCCAGTACAACTATGCCGGCGAGCGTTACCAAGCGGGAACGGCGGGACTCATGGCGGCTGCGGAGCGCGGGCTCGCGGTGTTTGTGATGGAGCCGCTGCTGGGCGGTCGTCTAGCGGGCAAACTGCCGCCGCGGGCACGCGCTGTGCTCGATGACGCCCGTGACCCGCATTTGCTCACTCCAGCTGCCTGGGGGCTTTCGTGGGTTTGGAACCATCCTCAGGTGACGATGCTGCTTTCGGGTATGACCGATACCGCGCAGGTGGATGAGAACGCGGCGCTGGCCGATCGCGCACTGCCGGATTCGATGACAGCTACTCAGCTCGATGCCATCGCACGCGTGCTGAGAGAGTTTGAAAAATCGAATCGCGTTCCCTGCACGGGATGTGGCTATTGCATGCCGTGTCCTAAAGGCATCAATATCCCTGAGTGTTTTGCCGCCTACAACGCAAGCTATGCGCATAGCTGGTTTACGGGTCTATCGCAGTACTTTACGGCGAGCGCGGTGCGCACAAGCGAGCCCAAGTTGGTGAGCAATTGCGTCAAGTGCGGCAAATGCGCGCGGCACTGTCCGCAGCACATCGATATTCCCGAGCGTCTCGACGATGTGCGCCGACGTTTCCAGCCTGGCCCCGTGACCGCGGTGCTTAAGGCCTTCGGCAAAACGCGCTCCTCATGACCCTTTTATAACTTGCGGTGGAATAGTTCCTGTTTGCGGCAGAATAAGGCAACAGGAACTATTTCACCGCAACTGATGGGAGGCTATCGTGGGTGACCGAGGTTTACGTAATGATTCGCGTGAGGTTCGTTGGGGCGTTTTGGGCGCTGGGCGCATTTCGCATCGATTTGCATCGTCGCTCAAGGAGGTGGACGGGGCACGGCTTGTGACTGCCGCCGGTCGCACTCCTTCGCATGTTGAGGAGTTTTGCAGGGCGTTTTCGATTGATGCCGTGCACAGTTATGCCACAGCTGACGATAACGGCGATGCGGCTTATGATGCGTTGATTGCCGACCCCGATGTCGACGTAATCTACTTGGCTCTTCCGCATGGCATGCATGCGCATTGGGTCTGTCGGGCACTACGCGCGGGAAAGGCCGTGCTGTGCGAAAAGCCGGCCGTTTTGAATGAAGAAGAGGCCCATGCGATCGCCTCCGTTTCCCGTGAGCGCGGCGTGCTGTTTATGGAGGCGATGAAGAATCGGTTTTGCCCGATGCGCACTCGCGTGAAGGACTTGCTTGCGTCGGGTGAGCTCGGCCGTATCGTTTCGATCGAAAGCGTGCAAAAACTTGATTATGGTGAGCCCCCTTCGAGTTATCTGCTCGACCCGTTGCAGGGTGGCTGTCTATATGACATGGGCTGCTATGCGGTCGGGTGGTTTGATGATCTGCTCGCGGGCGCGTGCGAGGTTTCGTCCCGTGAAGTTCGCTGGCGTGACGTATCAGGCGGCCGCGTCGATTGGGCCGACGAGATCCATATGAGCGTCGGCGGTATACCCATTCATATGGCGTGCGACGGCAAAGCAACATATGAAAGCCGCTTAACGATTGCCTGTGAGCGGGGCTCGTTGGAAATCGAGCGTCTCCATCGCCCCGAGCGCGCTCATGTGAAGTATTCCGACGGTCGAACGCTAGAAATAAATGCCCCGTTTGAGGTCGATGATTTCTACGGCGAAATCCAGCATGCGACGCAGCTCATTCAGGCGGGGAAACTCGAGAGTCCCGTCATGCCCCTTGCCGCCACGCAGCGCTGCGCGCACATCATCGATGCGATTCGTTTGAAACTTTAGGGCGTGGGGGCATGGCACCAGCGCTTGGAATGCCTGGAGGCCTTTGTCCCTGATGCCCCTTTTATAACTTGCGGTGGAATACGGTCTGTTTGCGCCAAAATAAGGCACCAATAGACCGTATTTCACCGCAACTGATGAGGAGGGAGCTGGAGATGCTGACGATCGGGTGTCATCTTTCGACGACGAAGGGCTATCGGGCGATGGGGGAGACGGCGCTGTCCATTGGCGCCAATACCTTTGCGTTCTTTACGCGCAACCCGCGCGGTGGCAAGGCAAAAGATCTTGACATGGATGACGTGGCGGCTCTGCGCGAGCTTATGGCGCAAAACGACTTTGGACCGCTGGTGGCGCATGCCCCGTATACCTATAACCCCTGCTCCGCTAAGGAGCGAGCGCGCGAGTTTGCCCTGGAGGCCATGGCCGAGGATCTGCAGCGCATGGAAGCGCTGCCCGGCAACTACTACAATTTTCATCCCGGTGCGCATGTGGGTCAGGGGGCAGACGTCGGCATTCAGATGATTGTTGATACGCTGTGCCAGGTGATGTTTGAGGGACAGCAGACGACGGTATTGCTTGAGACCATGGCCGGCAAGGGCACCGAGGTGGGCCGTAGCTTTGAAGAACTGGCGTACATTATCGAGGGCGTTGCCGCCAAGTGCCCAGAGCTGTCCGATAGGCTGGGCGTTTGTTTGGACACCTGCCATGTGAGCGATGCCGGCTACGACATCATCCATGATCTGGACGGTGTACTCGACGAGTTCGACCGCGTGGTGGGTATCGATCGCTTGCATGCCGTACACATCAACGATTCGAAGAACCCTTGTGGCGCCCATAAAGATCGTCACGAGTGCATCGGCAAGGGATACCTTGGCAGCGAGGAATTTGGTGGCGGTATGCAGGTTATGCAGAATATTGTATCGAATGGCCACTTGCGTTCGCTGCCGTTTATTTTGGAGACTCCGAACGAACTTGCAGGTTATGCAGCTGAAATTAGACTATTAAGGTCATTGCAGCAGTAATGACTGTCACAAAGTAGAGTATTCCATTCACGTTATGGGTTTGTTTCAATCAGTTTTCTCATTGCAGATTCGTAATTCCGGGTGCATAATAGCCAACAGTTTTTGCAGACCTCTGAATCAAACGAGGTCACCGGAAGGAGACTCATTATGAAGCTGAAGAAGCTTGGCGCATTTGCCGCCACGGGTGCTATGGCGCTCGCCCTTGCTCTGACGGGCTGCGGTTCGTCCAACGCCACCTCTGGTTCTGATGCCGGTCCCAGCAGCTCTGACGACGCTAAGGTCGAGAAGGTCGACGGCTCCAAGGAGTACGCGCTCGTCAAGGACGGTACGCTGACCGTCGGCACCTCTGCCGAGTACGCTCCGTTTGAGTACAAAGATGACAACGGCGATTATCAGGGCTTTGACCTTGAGCTCATCAAGGCTATCGGCGACAAGCTGGGCCTGGATGTCGAGTATGTCAACAATGACTTTGACACGCTGGTTCCGGGCGTCGCTTCGGGCGCCAAGTATGACGTTTCCATCGCGGCTATCAC
>CAKURW010000054.1 GCA_934675795.1 uncultured Collinsella sp. | reverse complement strand
GAGACGCGCATCACTTGGGAAGTTCAGGCCGATGCCGACGAGGAGCTGAGCGGTCTTTCGCTGACGTTTGTCGACGGTACGACGTTTGGTACCGATGACATTCGATTGACGATGCTCTCGGGCGAGGACCTCATGGATCGTACGCCCATGAAGCCCACGTGCAAGGCTGACGGTCAGACGCTCAAGATTGACTTTGGTGAGACGGCGCCTGCCGGCGGCTATTTCCGCGTCGAGGTTTACGGCGTGACCTTCCCCGTCGAGGGCGGCGATGAGGCCTTTAGCGGCACCTGCACTTTGGCCGATGGCTCGACCAAGAAGATCTCCAAGATTCCTTCCGTCGAGATTAAGGGCGTGACGGCATTCGATAACTTCCTGGCCGACCTTAAGGAGCAGCCGTGGGTCGAGGCGTGGAACTCCAATATGTTCCTGCGCCTGTTCCTGAACCCGGTCATTTTGGTCCAGAGCCTGCCGATCGTCTTCAAGGGCTTCCTCATGTCGCTTTCGATCGTGCTTGTGGCGTTTCCGCTGGCAATTCCCTTCGGTTTCGCCCTGTCGCTCATGCGCATCTCCAAGTCGCGCATCCTGCGCTGCCTCGCCGGTATCTACGTGAATATCATTCGCGGTACGCCGGCGTTCCTGCAGATCTATATCGCGTTCTTCGGTCTGCCGTTGGCCGGCGTCAAGGTGGACGACTATGTTTTGGGCGTTATCGTCATGGCCATGAACTCGTCTGCGTACCTGTGCGAGATCTTCCGTGCCGGTATTCAATCGATCCCCAAGGGCCAAAACGAGGCTGCTCGCTCTCTGGGCATGAATGCCTTCCAGACGCTGCTCTACGTTATGATTCCGCAGACGTTCCGCAATGTTTTGCCTACGCTGACCAGCGAGTTTATCTTGCTTTACAAGGATACGTCGCTGCTTGCCGCCGTGGGTGTGGTCGAAATCGTCATGAACGCCCGTACCATCGTGGCCACGACGGGCTCCATTACACCGTACGTGGTTGCCGCCCTGTTCTATCTGGTCATCACCCTGCCGCTCGCTCGCTTGGTGAGCGGTCTTGAGGCGAGGCTTTTGGGTACGACCGAGACCAAGAAGAAGCGTCCCGCCAAGAGCGCCGGACAGGTTGTCGCGACGCCTGCCGATCACATCGCCGGTCTGTAAGGAGGTCCTATCATGAGCGAAACCAATAACTCGAACGAGGTCGTCGTCAGCATTAAGAACCTCCAGAAGGCCTTTGGCGATAACGTGGTCCTGCGCGATATCGATCTGGATGTGCATAAGGGCGAGGTCGTCGTAGTTCTGGGTCCTTCGGGCTCGGGCAAGTCGACGATGCTTCGCTGCATCAATCGTCTGGAGCATCCCACGAGTGGCTCGATTGTCGTTGAGGGTGTGGACGTGTGCGCCAAGGGCGTCGACCTTAACAAGGTGCGCACGCATCTGGGTATGGTGTTCCAGCAGTTCAATTTGTTCCCGCACCTCTCAGTCAAAAAGAACGTCATGCTCGCGCAGCAGAAGGTGCTCAAGCGCAGCAAGGAAGAGGCCGAGAAGATCGCCGTCGAGGAGCTGACCAAGGTCGGTCTTGCCGAGCGCATCGATTTTATGCCGAGCCAGCTTTCGGGCGGCCAGCAGCAGCGCGTGGCCATCGCCCGCGCCCTGTCGATGAATCCTCACGTCATGCTCTTTGACGAGGCCACGTCGGCGCTCGATCCCGAGCTTGTCCGCGACGTGTTGGGGGTCATGCGCGACCTGGCACGCGACGGCATGACCATGATCGTCGTGACGCACGAGATGGGCTTTGCCCGCGACGTTGCCGACCGCGTCGTCTTTATGGACGGCGGCGTTATCGTGGAAGAGGGTACGCCGAGCGAGGTCTTCGACCACCCCAAGAGCGAGCGCACCAAGGCGTTCTTGGGCAACATCTCGTAGCCGGTTGATGTAACTGCCGTTACAAAAGAGCGGGGGCTGGACTTGAATCCAGCCCCCGCTCTTTTGTAGGGATGGGGATGTGCTTTGATGCAGGCTCTTTTGGAGGTCCTGGGCTCGTTACGCGAGCTCGGCTCCGAGGGCCTTGCAAGCGGTCTCGCTCTCGTCGTCGGGCGCGTCGTAGCAGATGGTGGAGTCCACGACGTTGACGCCAGCCTCGTCGGCGTCGGCCTTCCAGTTGTCCATCCACTCGCCCTCGGCCCACGAATAGGAGCCAAAGAGGACGACCTTCTTGTCGCCGAGAGTCTCCTTGACCTCGTCCCACATCGGCTGGAACTCATCGTACTCGAGTTCCTCAGAACCCATGGCGGGGCAGCCGAAGGCGAAGGCATCATATTCGGCGGCCTTGTCGGCAGAGAAGTCGGCGCAGGAGATGACCTCTGCCTCGGCGCCGGCACCGGTTGCGCCCTCGGCAACGAAGTTTGCCATGGCCTCGGTGTTGCCTGTGCCGCTCCAGTAGACGACGGCGATCTTGCTCATGTTGAGTCCTTTCAGTTGTGCGGCGTGCGGCCGCGTTTTGTATGCTCTATCGGGTTGCCTGGACAAGTTGTCCCAGAGTGCAGCCCTGTTGATAGATGTAGGTAAGGTATTGCGTGCATGCGCGATAGGAATCGAAGGTCGTGAGCGCCTGCTCAACGTTTGTGTATACCTTCCATGCGCCAAAGACCTTATAGTTTTCGCCGTGCTGGACGATAAACTGATGGACATCTTCGTAGGGATAGCCCAAAAAATAGCCAATTTCGTGGGGGAACTCGCACATGCACCCCGTATCGCAGTGCCTATTTCGCGCGAGTGCGCAGACGCTGCCGTCATAGGCGCTTTCTGCGGCATTGCTGCTTGCCAACGTGATGCGCGCGGCGAGATGCACCAGGGATGCGGGCAGGTTGTGGACATCGTAACCTTCGGCGGCTAGCGCCGTCGTGGCACGGGGGTCGGAGAGGTATCGCATAAGATCCGCAGGGCGGTACACATAGATGAGCGCTCCGCAGGGGCGCCAGACCAAAACGCTCATATGGATCCCGAGTGGCTGGAGCTCGCGGTTGCATTGGGCTATGACGGCGAGCAGGCGAGAGCGTCGCTCTTCGATATGGACGGCGCCGGGTTTTCCGTTTTGGTTGGCGTAAACGCCGGGATAGGTAAAGAGTGAAGCCGGCTTGATACCTGCGAGCGTAGGGGAGCAGTTGCGCACGACAGCCGTTTGGTATGTTGGGATGTCAATGGTTCGAGTCACGATGCTCCTTTCGGGTCCTCAGTTGTTAGCCGAGGAAAACTTATACACGAAAGTAAGCCATGGTCAACAAAAAAGTTTGAAGAGGGAAACTAATTGACCGAACGGACACGATTTTGGGTTAAGATGAGGACACCCCATGGGGGTATCTAGATAGTGCTACTTGAAAGGGGAACGCATGAGCGACTTGCTCAACCCTGCGAATCTCATCGTGTTGGCCGTCATTGCCGTCGGCATGTTTTTTGGACTGCGTCGCATTGTCGCTTCGACACACGGAAAGAGCTGCTGCAGCGATGGCGCGAGCGGTAAGAAGGCCAAAAAGGTTGTTGTGGTGGATACCGATGCATCGCACTATCCCTATAGCGATGAGCTGCTCATCGGCGGCATGAGCTGTGACGGCTGCGCTCAGAACGTAGCCAATGCCCTCAATGCGCTGGATGGCGTGTGGGCAACGGTGACGTATGCGGACCACACAGCGCGCGTGCGCTCCAAGCGGCCGATCGATCGCGGTGTCCTTGAGGCTGCCGTGAGAGATGCGGGTTACTACGTCATGACGCTGTAGGCCTTGCCTTGGATGCGCGTCCTTGTCTAGGCTCGTCCGCGTAGCTCGATGTCCTGGATGTCGTCGAAGTCGATGGCGATATCTTTGAGCTTGAGGAGTTTGAAAGCAGGGAGCGCCTCGTCGAGGATGCCGGTGCGGCTGCGATAGCCGTATGTATCGTAATAGGTGACACGAACCAAGTCGCCACGCTTGAGGCCCTCGAGCTTTTTCGAAAGTTCGAGGGCTTTTTCTTCTGTGAGTTCGCATTTTGGCTCGGCGGTGATCTCTTGTTTACGCACGAGCTCGTAGTATCCCGTGAGGGCGGCAAAGGGCATAAACTGCGCGGCACGGCCGGCACGGACGGTGCCGTTGGCGGTGAGCCTGGGGTCGGCGGAGCGACGTCTTCCCTCGGGGTCCGCTAGGCGTTCAAAAGGTGTCGGTGGCCGCATCGGCTGTTGTTGGGACTTAGGCACGATGTCCTCCTACCTGATCGTTGCGTTCGCGCGCGGTGGCGCCGGCGGTAAAGCTCAGCCCCTTAACCAGCGCGTTCTTGCCGTATTTGCCTTTCACGGCCAGCACGGCGCGTGCCAGGTCGCGCTCGCGCTCATCGGCCTCGATATCGCTGAACAGATCGATGGTGGCAAATTCCTCGGGCATGAGGTTGCCAAATCCCAGATTGATGCGCTTGACCGGTCGTTTGGGATCGACAGTCTGCGCCCAGAGCTCATCGAAATAGCCCATGATCTTCTTGAACGAATTGGTACGCTCGGGCAGCTTTCGCGAGGCGTTGGAGTGCGCAAAGAGTGCGGCATAGCCACCGCGCGGTTTGCCGCCATGCTCTCCCACAAAGATGCCATCGATTGCCTGCGCTTCGCGCACCAGGCGACGCCGTTCGTCATCGCGCTGGACGGGCTTGGGCGCACGGGGCGCGAGCTCGGGGCCGGCGGTTGCGGTGGGTTCGATACTCGATGTGCTCGAGCGCAGGTGCCCGCATCCGTCCACATACTGCGCTGTACCGCTGGCGTCGAGGCGGCGTATGTCGGCGCGTTCGCTCGCGTAGCCCACAAAGAGCGAGATGCTGTCGCAGACCACGTGCTTATCGACCAAGTCTAAAACGGCGTTGTCGACCATCTCGCGCAAGACGGTATAGGCCTGTTCGTAGGCATAACCCTTCGAGAGCACCTGTCCTGTGGTGGTCGAAGTTGCTTGCGGGCGATAGGCTTGAATATCGGCGATGGTTGTCGGCTCGCGCCCGAAGGCATGGTCGATGAGATATTCGGCATTGACGCCGAGCTCGTCGTAAAGCAGGTTTTCGTCGAGCGCCGCGACGCCCATCAGATCGTAGACGCCGTATTTCTCGAGGCGGGCTGCCACGCCGGGACCGATGCCCCAGATATCGGTGATGGGACGATGGGGCCAGATCTCCTTGCGAAAGGTCTCGTCGTCGAGTATGCCGATGCGGCTGGGTACGTGCTTGGCGGTAATGTCGAGCGCTACCTTGGCCTGGAATAGGTTGGGGCCGATGCCGACCGTCGCCGTGATGCCGGTGCGCGCGAGGACCTCGTCGCGCAGCGTGCAGGCGAACCCTTCCGCATCGGTGTGATAGAGGTCCAGATAGGGCGTCACGTCGATAAAGCACTCATCGATGGAGTAGACGTGCACGTCCTGGGGGCTGACGTATTCCAGATAGATACCGTAGATTTTCGCCGACACCTCCATGTAATGCTGCATGCGCGGTACGGCCGTGATGTAGTCGATGCCATCGGGAATCTCAAATAGGCGGCAGCGGTTGTGAATCCCTAAGTCCTTCATAGCCTGTGTGATGGCGAGGCAGATGGTCGTGCGTCCGCGCGATTCGTCGGCAACGACCAGGTTGGTGGTGAGCGGATCGAGCCCACGGTCGACGCACTCGACGCTGGCATAAAACGTCTTGAGGTCGATGCAGATATAGGTGTGCTGCTCGTGCGCCATCCGTGTCCTTTCATCAAACACATGTTCTTATCGAATATCTGTTCGATAATACCCGCTCATCTGGACATCGTCAAAACCTGTCAAAAAGGGACTGGTTTGTTTTGGTAGGTATGGTCGTGCGGTTGGATTGGGTTTTAACGCAGCTCTAAAGAGTGCGAAACAGCTCGGAAAACCTCGCTTCGTAGCATGAGCCTAACGATTGATACCGCCTATACGCACGGAAGGGTTGTGGAAAAGATGGTCAATTATGGGTTTGGTATGCCGACGCGCCTTGTTGCGGATGGAGACGTGGCTCGCTGGTGCGGACGATTGGTCGCTCACTACGGTGGCACCAAGGCGCTGGTTGTGCTGGGCGGTGACAAGCATACGCGCGATGAGCTTGTCTCGGCGGCACTTGGCTCGCTTGATCGAGCCCTACTCGAGCGTGTGCTTTTCCGCTGCGGCTCGTTTGAGGGCGACGGGGGAGACGAGCTGATCGACGAAGCCGTGGCCCTGGCGACCGACGAAGGCGTGGACTTTGTCCTGGCGATTGGCGATGCCGATACTGCTGGCTTTGCGCGCGAGCTCGCGCGTCGCATGGCGGCGCTCGATGCCGGCGAAGACGGCTTTGTGCCTTATGGATGCATTGTCTCGGAGGGCAAGGTGCCTGCTGTCGTGGGCACCGGCGAGGTTCCCGTTTTTGCCATTATCGCGCCCGAACTGCTGGAGGGCATCGGGTCTCCTCTGCGTGAGTTACTCGGTAGCGTCTGCGCCGCGGCCTAATATTTGCCATAAAAGGACGGGTTATTTTTGGTTGGTAAAGCGTTTGACCTGCCAAAATAAGCCTGTCCCTTTTTGATCGGTTGCCGTTTGGGGGCCGATTGGCAACGCTCGCTGATTGTAGTCTTGACCTGCGCTAGAATAGTGGCATCTGAATGTCCGGGCGCATGGAGGCGTGCGCCTGTATGCTGAGGAGGACTCTATGGCAACTGTTGCCGCACCTATCGATGCTACGTCGACTGCCGCTTGGAAGGCACTCGAGGCTCATCAGGAGAAGCTCGAGGCCGATGGTATCGACCTCAAGGCCTGGTTCGCTGCCGATGCCGAGCGCGTGAACAAGCTGAGCTTTGACGCCGGTGACCTGCACTTCGATCTGTCGAAGAACCTGGTGACCGATGAGACCGTCAAGCTGCTGTGCGATCTTGCCCGCGAGGTGAAGCTCGAGGAGCGCCGCGACGCCATGTTCTCCGGCGAGCACATCAACACCACCGAGGACCGCGCTGTCCTGCACACCGCGCTTCGTCGCCCGGCAAGCGAGAAGGGCCAGCTCATTGTCGACGGCCAGGACGTCGTCGCCGACGTGCACGAGGTCCTCGACCGCATGTATGCCTTCGCCGAGCGCGTGCGCTCCGGTGAGTGGAAGGGCGTTACCGGCAAGAAGATCGAGCACCTGGTGTCCATCGGCATCGGCGGCTCCGATCTGGGCCCGGTCATGGCTTACGAGGCTCTGCGTCCCTATGCTGACGCCGGTATCGACTGCCGCTACATCTCCAACATCGACCCCAACGACCAGGCCGAGAAGCTTAAGGGTTTGGACCCCGAGACCACGCTCGTGATCATCGTCTCCAAGACCTTCACCACGCTCGAGACCCTCACCAACGCTCGCGAGGTCAAGACCTGGATGCTCGAGCAGCTCAAGGCTCAGGGCGCCATCGACGGCTCCGATGAGCAGAACGCCGAGGCCGTGGCAAAGCACTTCGTCGCCGTCTCCACCGCGCTCGAGAAGGTCGAGGCCTTCGGCATCGACCCCGCCAACGCCTTCGGTTTCTGGAACTGGGTCGGCGGCCGCTATTCTGTTGACTCCGCCGTGGGCCTGTCGCTGATCGTCGTGCTCGGCCCCGAGCGCTTCCAGCAGTTCCTCGAGGGCTTCCACGCCATCGACGAGTACTTCTGCAATACCCCGCTCGAGAACAACGCCGTCGCGCTGATGGGCCTGTTCAACGTCTGGTACGTCAACTTCTTCGGTTCCAAGAGTCATGCCGTGCTGCCGTACTGCCAGTACCTGCACCGTTTCCCGGCCTACCTGCAGCAGCTCACCATGGAGTCCAACGGCAAGCATGTCCGTTGGGACGGCAGCGCCGTGACCTCCGACACCGGTGAGATCTTCTGGGGCGAGCCCGGCACCAACGGCCAGCATGCCTTCTACCAGCTGCTGCACCAGGGCACCGTGGTGGTCCCGGCCGATTTCATCGCCTTTGCCAATACCGCCAACCCCGCAACCGACAGCGGTCAGGATGTCCACGAGCTGTTCCTGGGCAACTTCCTGGCCCAGACCAAGGCGCTCGCCTTTGGCAAGACGGCCGACGAAGTTCGTGCCGAGGGCACGCCCGAGCAGATCGTCCCGGCCCGTTGCTTTGAGGGTAACCGCCCGACGACCTCGATCTTTGGCGACACGCTGACCCCGTTCGCACTCGGTGAGCTCATCGCCCTGTACGAGCACATCACGTTTGTCGAGGGTACGGTCTGGGGCATCGACTCCTATGACCAGTGGGGTGTTGAGCTGGGCAAGCAGCTTGCCAAGCAGATCACCCCTGCCTTCCACGACGATGCCGCCAAGGCCGAGCAGGACGCTTCGACCCAGGCGCTCATCGAGTTCTATCGCGCGCATCGCAAGTAGTCGCTGCTGTTAACGCATCGCGCCTTATAGTCAGGGGCCCGTATCCTATCGGATGCGGGCCCCTTTGCTTTGCCGTGGTCCCGGGGCGCACGGCCTTTGTGGAGCATCGCCGGGGCGTCGCGCGCTGCGAGAACCCTGCGCCTAGATCTCGGCCTCCGCATGGCCTCGCTGCGCCTCGGGCAGCTCCCCGTAGAGCGGATGGTCTTCGAGCCTAAAGCGCTCGA
>CAKURW010000053.1 GCA_934675795.1 uncultured Collinsella sp. | reverse complement strand
GGAGACCGCTGAGTAGACATTCCGTCTGCATAGGCTATATTCGAGGGGTACGTTCGCGTACCCCTCTTTTTTTGTCGAAATGCCATTGCCTGTTTGTTGGGAGCGTCCATGACCGCGCCGTCTGATTTCAATTCGATTCCCGAGCTCGATGCCACGCTCGTTTTCCGCGTGGCCTACGATGGCTCGTCCTACAGCGGCTTTGCCGAGCAGCCCGGTCAGACGACGGTTGCGGGCGAGCTGCGCCGCGCTATCGAGACGCTCCTGCGCCGTCCGATTGTCCTGACGTGCGCGGGGCGTACCGATGCCGGCGTACATGCCGTGGCTCAGTACATCAGCGTGCCCGTAACGGACGCTGAGCTCGCTTGTACGCGCCGTAGGTGGCTGCGGGCTATGGATGCCCTGCTACCCAAAGATATCGCCATAAACGAGGTCTACAAGGCCCGTAAAGGCTTTTCTGCACGCTTTGATGCGCGTTCACGTACATATACGTACCGTATTGCCGATTGCGACGCGCGTCCCGTGCTCTCACGGGGTGCCGTGTGGTGGCATCGCTATCCCTTGGACGTCGAGGCCATGTCTGCGGCCTGTCCCGCGCTTTTGGGTGAGCAGGACTTTAAGAGCTTTTGCAAGGTTGCCTCGGCCGTTGGCAAGCCCACGCATCGCTGCGTGATGCGTGCCGAGTTTGGCCATGAGGTTGCGTTTGGCGAGGACATCCTGACGTTTACCATCGAGGGCAATGCGTTTCTGCATTCGATGGTCCGCACGATCGTGGGCACGCTTGTCGAGATTGGCATGCATCGCCGTGAACCCGAGTGGATGCGCGAGGTCATCGATGCTTGCGAGCGTACCGCTGCGGGCCCCACGGCTCCTGCCTGCGGCCTTACGTTTATGGGCGTGGATTACGATCCCGCCGAGCTTGTCGTGCTCGACTAGGGGAGGGCTCGACGCGTCGTGCGTCGACACCTGTCATCTGTGGGCTGCGCGTGTGCAACATCTGTTCTTGACGTGCAATACAACTGGTGTCTCATTGCTTTTATTGCCGGGGTGTACCATGAACCACGGTTTGATTTATTGCTGTCGAGAGGACGGATAACTTGGTTCGACGTGGCTCGCATCCGCGACTTTCGGTGATCCTTGTGGTAGAAGGTTCGCCCAGCTATGCGATGCGTGCGCTCGAGAGTATCCAGAACCAAGACCTCTACGATTTGCAGATTGTCGTTGTCTGCCGCGATGCTGCGCCTGGTGTGCGCCATTCGCTTCAAGTTGCCGCCGACAGGGACATCCATATTGATTTGATTGACGTCGAGGACGCGAAGCGCGGCGCTTGTCTTCGTGCCGGTTTTGCTGCCTCGCGCGGCTCTCAAATCATCGCCATGAACGCCGATGAGTGGTTTGCTCCGCAGTCTCTTTCCAAGATGGTCGATATCGCGTGCGATACTGCGGCAGACATAGTGCTCCCCACGGTGTCGCTCGACCGCTATGATGCACATCGAGAGCGCCATTCGCGCGTCTTGGATGCTGCTCATATTTCCATTGATAGCAAATCTTCGATGGTGACCGGGCTGTCCCAGTTGATTTTAGGCGGCCTAGTCGTTCAGACCTCTGGCGTGATGTATAGCCGTCCGCTGTTTGAGGCATGCCTTTTGTACGACAAGGCGTTTCGCACAGTTGGGTTTATGGCGTGCTCGCTCTCGCGGGCGCAGCGCGTCTCCGGATGCGGCGACGCTTGTTTCCACGCGGCGGCACCTAAGCTTACAGATGCCTTTGATCCCACCATGTATGCCAAGGTATCCGATGACACCCGGGCGCTCGACGAGCTTACGGACTCACTCTCGGAAGCAGATAGCGGTGGTCGGCTCAAGCTGGCAACCCAAAAGTTCTACTTTGCCGGACTGGTCGCCTGCATCGAGAATTTGTGTCTGAGCCCGCATGGGGTGTCGTCAATCGAGCGTTCCGCCCGTATGCGTGATATGCTCGAGGCGCCTCGAACCCGTCAGATGGTCGCCGCGCTCAAGGATAACCATCGGGGGCTCGGTCTGTTGTTTGGGCCGATCGCCAGCGCCAAGCCCGCGCGCTGCGTGATGTGTACGCATCTGGCAGCTTTTCTTAACCGGACGGGCGCAAAAACCGCCTAAACGGCTCATTTCGAAACAAATTTGCATAGAATTGTTTCGAAATGCGTTCTTATACACAAAAGCCTTCAAATAGCGTTAAACTATTCAATCACTGATTGATTGTCTCCGCCATCTTTTGGAGAGAGGGTTTGTATGGCTAAAAAACGCAATGGGCGCCAGGATGCCATTAGAGATATTGTGCGCAATAAGGACGTCCGCACGCAGCGCGTGCTGGTCGATGAGCTCCGCGCTATGGGCTTTGATTGCACGCAGGCGACTGTCTCTCGCGATATTGCCGATATGGGGCTGCGTAAGCTCCCTGAGGGCATCTATGTTCTGGCAGAGGACCTGCACCTGCAGCGTATGGTTTCCGAGCTCGTAACGGGCGTTCTGCGCACCGATAATCTGGTTATGATCAAGGCTCGGCCTGGCACGGCTTCCGGCATCGCCGCCGCCGTTGATGCGGCAGAGCTGCCCGATGTGCTTGGCTCGCTTGCCGGCAACGATACGATTTTGGTTATTGCCCAGACGGCCGAGGACGGCGAGCGTCTCGAGGCGCTGATCAATAAGCTGAGCAATTCTCGCAAGTAGGCGTGCGGGTCGTGCGCTCGGCACTGTGTGCGTGACATGGTGGCTTGTAAGGGGGTATCGACGTTGGTCGGTACCCCCTATATTGTTTGCCGGTATAAAGACCGTTCACCAGGTCGCTTTAAACTAAAAGGCCCCCGAGCAGTTTAATAAGCTGCTCGGGGGCCTTGTTGCTAATGGCCGGATGAATTTCTAGCCAACAGTATCGTCAGGCGTGGGCGAGGGGTCGGGAGTGGGCGTAGGCGTGGGCGTAGGCGTGCCGCCATCGCCGCCGGTCGAACCACCAGTGGAGCCGCCCGTCGAGCCACCGGTCGTTCCGGTGCCGCCGGTGGTGTCGCCGCCCGTGGTCTCGGTGGTCGTGGTCGTCGTGGTGGTCGTTGTGGTGGTTTCCTCTTCGTCCTCGTTCTCGTCCTTGTCGTCGTTCTCCGTCTTCTTGGTGTTGTTGGTGCCGTAGAACTTCCAGACGCTGTTGTTCTTGTAGGTGGGCGCCGTTCCGGTCGCAAACTCCTCGCGCTCGGTACCGGTCAGAACGGTGTTCATAAACCGCTTAAAGACAGGCAGGTTGGTGCTGTCGCCCAGCAGGTCTGTGCCGTATTTTTGGATGGGAATCTCGCCCGCGGAATAGCCGGTCCACAGGGCGCACGCCAGCTGCGGGGTATAGCCGCAGAACCACAGGTTGGTGGTGTTGTCGGTGGTGCCCGTTTTGCCGGCATAGGGCTGGTTGACGCTCAGGGCGCCAGCAGCACCCGTACCGCCGCCCTGCATGACGCCGGACAGAACATCGGTGACCGCGGCGGCCTCGCCCTCGGTAAGCACCTGTGAGGGATTGTCCGTGTGCTGGTACAGCACCGAACCGGTACGAGAGTCAATCTCGGTGATGGCGATCGGCTGGCGATAGTAGCCGCCGTTGGCAAACGTCGCGTAGGCGGCGGCCATCTCGAGCGGCGAGATCGAGCCGGTGCCGAGCGTCATGACGGGAACGTCCTCGATGTTGTCCTTGGCGGGATCGATGCCGAGCTTTTTGACGAGTGAGATGATCTTGCTGTTGCCGACGGCTTCCGCCACCTGGATGTAGCCGGTGTTGGAGGAGTATGCCGTTGCCTGCTTAAGCGTGATGTTGCCATAGCTATGGTTGGCGTAGTTTTGGACCTCGGTCGTGGTGCCCTTAGCCTTGAGCGGCGAATTGCAGTTGAGGGTGACGTTGGGGTTCATGCCGTTTTGGATGGCGGTTGCCAGCGTAAAGGCCTTAAAGGTGGAGCCGACGGGACGCTTGGCCGTGGCATGGTTTACGTGGTTCTCGTCGGCGTTGTAGTCGTAGCCGCCCACCATGCACTTGATGTAGCCGGTCTTGGGGTCGACGACGACCATGCCCATGTCCAGGCCGTCGAGTGAGAGCGTGTCGAGCTGCTCGCGGACGGCATTCTCTGCCACCTGCTGCATCGTGGGGTCGATGGTGGTCTTGACGGTCAGACCGCCCTTAAAGAGCACGTCGGTCGAGAACTCCTGCTCCAGCAGCTGCTTGACATAGGCGACAAAGTAGGGCTGCGAGTATACGTCGACGCCACTGCCCGAAATCTCGGTCACGTTGAGGGTGATGGGCTCGGCCTGTGCGGCATCGTGCTCATCCTGCGTAATGTGGCCCAGGCGCAGCATGTTGTCGAGGACCTTGTTGCGACGGGACAGCGCCAGGTCGGGGTTGACCGTGGGGTCGTACTGCGAAGGCGAGTTGGGAAGGCCGATGAGCAGCGCGGCCTCGCTCAGGGTGAGGTCGGCGGCGCTCTTGGACAGGTAGGTCTCGGCTGCGGCCTCGATGCCGTAGGCGCCGTGGCCGTAATAGATGGTGTTGAGGTACATCATGAGGATCTCGTCTTTGGAGTACATGTCCTCCATCTTTACGGCGATGTAGGCCTCGCGCACCTTACGCTCGATGGTCGAGTCGAACTGCTCCTCCTGCAGGATGGTGTTGCGCACCAGCTGCTGGGTGATAGTCGAGGCGCCTTCGTGCCCGCCGCCGAGGGTTGCCACCGCAGCACGCGCGATACCCCACAGGTCGATACCGCCGTGCTCGTAGAAGCGCTCGTCCTCGACGTCAACGGTGCCCTGCAGCACGTAGGGGGAGACCTCGTCCTTGGTGATGGACTTGCGGTTTTGCGTGTAGAAGCTTGCGATCTTGTTGCCGTTGCAGTCGACGATCTCGGTGGGCTCGCTCACCAGATACGCGTTGGCGTCGGTGTAGTCGGGCAGATCGGACAGCCAGCGGTTGACGTTGCCGACCATGCCGATGCCAAATGCCACGCCCGCGATAAGCAAAAAGCCCAAAAACGAGAGCAGGATTATGGGCAGAGCATGCGTCTTTGAACGGCTGCGTCCCTGTCGTTGGCGAGGACCCATATATTGACCTCCAGGTATGTCGTGCCGGACGGCGGATGTGCCGTCGGGGCAGGATGGACATAAGTTATTACACGATAAACCAAACGGGGCGCGCGAGGCCTCGTGTATGCTGGAAGACGGCATTTTTCAGAGTGAATGCATACCTTGGTAAGGAGTTTGCCGATGGCGATTCGGACGATGGGGCCGAGCGGACAATACGAGACTGGATTGGATGCTGCCGGTGCGGCGCTGCCCGAGCTGCTGGCGCCGGCGGGCGGGCTCGACCAGATGCTTGCGGCCATCGCCGCGGGTGCCGATGCCATCTATGCGGGGTTGGGCGGCTTTAACGCCCGTGTGAGCGCGCATGGCTTTACGGATGACGAGTTTGCGCGCGGTTGTGCCGTGGCGCATGCTCATGGCGTGCGTGTGTACGTAACGCTCAACGTGTTCGTGTTTGACGATGAGTTGTCCGACGCGGTGGCGTTGGGAGCTCATGCACTGGAGCTGGGCGCCGATGCTCTGATTGTCGCCGATGCCGGGTTGGCCTGCGCGCTGCGCGCGGCGATTCCCGGGGTCGAGATTCACCTGTCTACGCAGGCGGGCGTTCATAGCGAAGGCGCCGTGCGGCTTGCCGCCGATGAGCTGGGGGTCGAGCGCGTGACGACGGCACGCGAGCTGACGGTCGACGAGATTGCGGCGCTATGTGCCACGGGTGTGCCCATCGAGGTATTCTGCCACGGTGCGATTTGCATCGGCTATTCGGGGGCGTGCGAGTTCTCTGCCCTTCGACGTGGCCGCTCTGCGATGCGCGGTGATTGCACGCAGCCGTGCCGTCTATCCTATGACTTGGTGGACGAGGCTGGGCAGAGTGTTGCCGCCGTCGAGGGAGATCGCCTGCTGTGTCCGCGCGACTATCTGGGTATTGCGCATCTGCCCGAGCTTGTAGATGCCGGCGTGGCGTCGCTCAAGATCGAGGGGCGCATGAAGAACCCCGATTACGTATTCAACGTGGTGCGGGTGTGGCGCCGGGCACTCGATATGCTGTGCGACGGCGCGTGGGACCCCGATGCCGTGGAAGAGCTTGAGCGCGAGCTGGGAAGGTCGTTTAACCGCGGGTTTACCGACGCGTATTTGCGAGGCCGCTCGGGTGCGGAGCTTATGAGTTTTGAACGCGCAATTAACCAGGGCGTGCGCGTGGGGCGTTTGGTCGCTGTGGGCCACGAAGAGGTGACCGTTGAGCTCGACGCCGCCGTGGCGGCGGGTGACACGCTCGAGATTCGGTTCTATCCGGGTGTCGACGCGCGTCCCGATGCGCCCAAGCGCTGGCCGCAGGTGCCCTGCCCGGTGGATGCAGCAGCGGGGAAGCGCATCGTCGTGCATTGCAAGCGTAAGGTGGACGCGGGCTGCGAGGTGTACCTGATTCGCAGCGCCGGCGTGTTGGATCAGACGGCGGCGGTGTTGGAGCGCATGCGGGCCGAGGCGGATGCGATTGCGCCCGTTGAGCGTGCCGTTGAAGTGCTGCCCTTTGAGGGCGTTGCGGTGGATGGCGGTGCATCGACGGAGTTGGTGGAGTGCGCGGTTCCCACTCGCATGGTTTTTGCTTGGCAGCTGATGGATGCCGACCCGCGCGGAGAACTCGATTTGTCCGACGCCGTTGTGGTGCTTGACGAGGTGTGCCGCGCGAGTGACGCTGACTGGACCCGCTCACTGATGCAGCGTGCCGAGCGCATCGTCTGCCGCAACCTGGGGCAGGTGGCGATCGCTCGCGAGCTGGGCGTGACGTTTGACGTGGCGGCGCCGGTGTTCTGCGCGAATCGGGCCACGCTTACCTGGCTGCGCGGATTCGGTGCGGGGCGGGTGTACTTGCCGGCCGAGTTGCTCGGCAATGATGCGGAGCGTATTGCCGAGCTGGCTGCTGAACCCGGCGTCTTGGGTCCGGTCGACGTCGACCGTCCCGAGCTTATGGTGTGCGAGCACTGCCTGCTGACCGCCGAGGGCGTCTGCGCCACCGATGCGACGGGACAGGTTCGTTGCCGCGACTGCTTACGTCGTCGGCAGGTACGCTATCTGGTCGAGCGTGACGGTACACGTCTGCCAGTTGCCATTGACGCATGCGGCAGGACGAGGATTTTCCTGTCGTAGGTGCCGCGTCGCGTCAGTTTGTTATCATAAGAGAGTTTATGGACTTCCAGCACCGCCGTTTTCGGCGAGGGTGCTATAGAAAAAGGAGGATACCCAATGCTGTCTGTTGACGAGCAAATGCGTATCATCACCTCGGGCGCCGCGCAGATCGTTCCCGAGGCCGACCTTCGCAAGAAGCTTGAGAAGGGCGAGCCCCTCAACATCAAGCTCGGCGTCGATCCCACCAGCCCCGACCTGCACCTGGGCCACGCCGTGCCCCTGCGCAAGATGCGTCAGTTCCAGGACCTGGGCCACAACGTCACCCTCATCATCGGCAACGGCACCGCGCTGATCGGCGACCCTTCGGGCAAGAATTCCACCCGTCCGCAGCTTTCGCAGGAGCAGATTGAGGCCAATGCCGAGACCTACGTGAGCCAGGCCATGAAGATCCTGGATCCCGAGAAGACCACCATCGTGCACAACGGCGACTGGATCCTTTCGATGGACCTGGCCGGCCTGCTGCAGGTGTGCTCCAAGTTCACCGTCGCCCGCATTCTTGAGCGCGACGACTTTACCAAGCGCTACCAGTCTCAGACGCCGATCGCCCTGCATGAGTTCCTGTATCCCGTGATGCAGGCTTTCGACTCCGTGCAGATCAAGGCCGACGTGGAGATGGGCGGCACCGATCAGCTCTTCAACCTGCTCGCTGGCCGTGAGCTCATGGAGAAGATGGGCATGGAGCCGCAGATCGCGCTCACCATGCCGCTGCTCGAGGGTACCGACGGCGTGCGCAAGATGTCCAAGTCATACGGCAACTACATCGGCCTGACCGACGCTCCCAAGGATATGTTCGGCAAGACCATGTCCATCCCCGATGAGATGATCGGCAAGTACTACCGCCTGGCGAGCTCGCTCACCCCGGCCGAGGTCGACAAGATCGACGCTGCCCTGGCCGATGGTTCTGCCGACCCCTACGAGCTCAAGCGCGCTCTGGGTCGCGACCTGTGCGACACCTACCACGGCGTCGGTGCCGGCGACGAGGCTCAGGCCGAGTTCGACCGCGTGTTCAAGGAGGGCCAGCTTGCCGACTTCCCCGAGAAGCACGTTGAGCTGACCGTCAACGACGAGGGCCAGATCTACCTCGCAGGCCTGCTTAAGGACCTGGGCCTTTCGGCGAGCGCCGGCCAGGCCCGTCGCGACATTGACGGTGGCGGCGTCAAGATCAACGGCAAGGCGGTGGCTCCCAAGAGCTATAACATCGATCCCAGCGCCCTCAAGCTGGGCGACACCCTCTCCGTAGGCAAGCGCAAGGGCTTTAAGTTGGTCTAACGAGCGAGTTGACCTCACGAGTGCAATAAGGCCGCAGCCGGGAATCCCGACTGCGGCCTTTTAGTTACGCGGTTTTACCAAACCGCGTAACGGCTCGACGCTGCAAGCCCGCCAGAGCGGCAATCTGCCTTTCAACTTCGGCGGCATGACCAAAAGGTCTATGCCGCCTT
>CAKURW010000052.1 GCA_934675795.1 uncultured Collinsella sp. | reverse complement strand
CTCAAGAAGGAGTAACATCGGGACTTGCAGCGACGGACCTCAGGACACTCTTACACCACGTCTGCGCGCGCGACCATTATCTCTTCAATGAATCCAAATTTTCGGCCCAAGTTTCTTTGTTTTTGCTGCCACTAATCTAGTAACAGTACTCATATTTGCCGTTTTTTGCACAGGACATATAAACAGACACCCTATAAAGCCATAGTTTTATGCCGGCTTGAGCCCAAAGCACGCTCGGAGCGTATTCAGCAGAGTATCTTGCCTCTTTCGACGCGCCTCTACGCGATTCTGATATCGCTTACCCATACGTTGGTAAATGCGCCATGCGAGCGCTTCCATCGCTTCCATGTCGCAGAGCATTTCGTTGTTGACCGTCGCGACCTCGATTCCCATAGTAATCAAGCCCGTGTTGCGTTTTTCATCATGGACACGTCCCCTCCGGGAGGAATGACCCAGCTCACCGTTGTATTCAAGGTCAAACCGGGCCGCCTCCTGATATGCATCGCAAACTGCATGGGACATCCCCGAGATTGCTTGCGCGCGGTCATCGAACTCGATCTTGTAGTCGGTCTTAAAGGGACCGCAGGCAAATCCGCCATAGGAAAACGGAAGCGAAAACATGGCAAGCATGATGCACTCCATGGGTGAGCGCAGGTTTTCCGACAGATAGGGACACAGCCGCCGCAGTTGTTTGGCCGCACTCCCCTTGCATGCCGCGAGGTAATCTGTCAGGCGATCGGGCGTCAACACCGGCTCGACTTCAAAGTAGCCCACGTCTGCCGGTTGGTCCTTGTCCTTTGCAAGTCTATTCGCAACAGGTGAGGTGTAGGGAGGCAGATACTTCCCGCGATCGCTCAGTGAAATCTTGGAACACAGTTCCTGGGCCAGAGCAAACGCCTGGATACAGCCGACCTCGCGGGCGACGGCAACACAAAGGGCCTCGGGAGATAGGCTGTACACCCCCGGTTCCACCTCTAGAATCGAGCCGGCAGGCAACCCGGAACACACGGACCAGCCCACACCAGGCATGCGTCGGCGCTGCGCCGCAGATCCCACCAGCAAGCACAGATCTTCTTGCACCTCGCCGCTTTTGACTCCAATTCGCACCAGGTCGGGAAGATAGATATCCTCGGTCGAAGGCGATGACGTACACAGCACGCGGCACTCCTCCTCGGGCTCAAGGTCCTTCCAGCCGATGTAGCCCATCTGTCGGCGCTCGGCGCGCATCATGCGTAGCGCCGAGGCGCCTGTTAGGATTGCGGAAGCCGCTAGCTGTTCGCCTGTCGGCTCGTTGCACCGCTCAATCTTTACCGCCACACGAATCACCCCTACCAAACGCGTGCGATAGCGAGGCCATCAACGGCCGCGGCACCGGCGCGCTTGAGTTCCGCCGAAGCCGCTGCCATCGTCGCACCCGTGGTGATAACGTCGTCGATAAGCAGCAGGCGGCGGCCCCGCACGTCCTCAACGGTCTCGTACATGCCTCGGGCGCGTTCACGGCGTTCTTCACGACCGAGTTCACGCTGGTCGCCATGGCCGTACTTAACGAGGGCGTCGAGCAGCGGAACACCAGACAGCTCGCAAAATGGGCGCGCGATGGCTTCCATATGATCGAAACCGCGTCGCCGAAACGCCGCCGCCGTCGCGGGCACAAACACCACGGCATCGGCGCCGGACAACACACCGCCGTAGCGTTCGGGTGCCGCGACCTGGGCATGTAAGGCGGTGTCGTATAGCAGCTCTGCCAGATACGGCGCCAGACGTCGCTCGCCCGCGTCTTTGTACGCTTTAATGATCCGCGGCAGCGGATGCGTGTAAACGGCACATGCCAGGCACCGGTCGAGCGCTTCGGCCATCGCCGAAGACGCACCCTCGACCGAGCACTCGGTGCACAGCAAGTCTCCAAACGGGGCTCCGCATCGGGTGCAGCTATAACGTGGGTCAATGAGCGCAAGCGCGGCCAGGCAGTCTTGGCAAATAAGCGCGCCGGCGCGCTCGCAGCCAGCACATCGCGTGGGCGACAACGCCTCAAGCGCCTCGTGCGCCGCCTGCTCGGCAAACGGTAACAATTCGTCCGCAAACGGTAGGATGCCAGCACCTTGCAGGCATCCCAACACATTCAAATGTCTCTTCACGACACAACCCTCCCTACGCTCGGTCGCAGGGAGGGTTGTTGATTCAGTGCTATGGTACCCCGACGCGTTTGGGGTCAGGAAGGTTAAATCCGTTTGCGGGCGCTATTCGCCGGTGGGCGGTTGCGGTGCGGAAGAGTTTTGGGTCGAGCCCTCACCACCATCTTGACGCGGCTTGCGGGAACGACGACGGCGACGGCGCTTCTGGCCCTGATCAGCCGAACCCTCGCCACCACGATCTTCGCGCGGCTCGCGTTCGTCACGAGCAGCGCCACGCACGGCCTTGGCGGCCGCCCCTCCGCCATCTCCGGGGCGACGGCGTGTGACCTTGACCTCGCCATCCGAGACCTGATCGGCCACGGAGGGCACCGAGGGCTTTTGCTGCGTGCCCGAGGAATGGCGACGACGCGGACGCGGGGCGCGCTCGTCATCGTTGCGCTGCTTGCCGCCCTTGTCGGCAGGCGTATCGGAACCCGAACCACCCTTGGGGGCGGCACCGGCTTCGCGAGCGGCTGCGGCGCGGAAGGCGTCCTCGCGCTCCTCGCTCGACAAATGGCGGCGGCGACGGCGCGTGGGATTCATACCACCGCCGCGGTTTTGCTGCTGAGGCTGCTGGAGCTCGCGCTCGCGGGGGGAATTCTTGCCTGCGGGAGCGGCCTCGCCGGCGTCGCCCGAACCCGAACGCTTGCGGCGGCGACGTCCGCCGGCAGCCTCCTCAGCCTCGGGCGCCTCGGCCTTGCCGCGACCCTTACCGCGGCCGCGACCCTCGCCCTGGCTCTGACCGGCACGGGTATCGGCGTCCGCATCGCGGCGACGGCGCTTGGGCATCGTCGTCCCCGCCAGACGGTCGGCGCTCGACAGGCCATCGCCCACGTCGACGCCGTTCTCGCGGTCGAGCTCCATAAGCGCCAAGCGCATCTCGGGCGACTCGATACGCTCGAGCACATCGCGCGTCACGCAGTCGGGACGGCAGTTGCAGCCCTGCTCGGCGGCCTTCTTTTTGCAGCCCTCAGAGCAGGTCATGTCGGCCAGGTTGACCTTAAAGACTTTGCCGTTCTCCAGGCGCAACACCAGCTGCTCACGCGGCGTGTCATATTCCTGGATGCGCGCCTTGCCAAGCGGCGTATCGATAAGCGTCTTCTTTTTGGGCGCGCGGCTCTTAAAGTCCTTGTACGCCTCGAACTCGTAGCGCAGGCAGCACATCAGGCGGCCGCAGACGCCGCTAATCTTGGACGAGTTGAGCGGCAGGTCCTGCTCTTTTGCCATGCGGATCGAAACGGGCTCAAACTGTCCGCCAAAGCGCGTGCAGCAGAGCTCCTGACCGCACTGGGCATAGCCACCCACCAGGCGGGTCTCGTCACGCACGCCGATCTGGCGCATGTCGACGCGAATGTGCAGCGTCGAGGACAGGTCCTTGACGAGCTGACGGAAATCGACGCGCTCCTCGGCGGCAAAGTAGAACACAGCCTTCTCGCCGCCGAACAGGTACTCGACGCCGACCGGCTTCATCTCGAGGTCGAGCTCCTTGACCAGGCGGCGGAAGTCGACCATGGCCTCGTCGCCCTGGATGGCCAGGTCGTCGGCAAGCTGCAGGTCGATGTCGCTCGCCACGCGCAACACGGGCTTGAGCGGCTGACCGATTTCGTCGAGCGGCACCTCGAAGGGGTCGGCCGTGACCAGGCCGATCTCGGTTCCGCGCTCGGTGGAGCAGATGGCATAATCGGCCTCGAGGATATCCAGATCCTGTGGGTCGAACCACAGGTCGCGCGAGGCGTAGGTAAACTTAACGGGTACGACTAACGGCATTTCAGTGCCTTCCTGATATCGAACAGCATGACCTCGATGGCCAGCTGGGGAGTAACGTTTCTGGCAATGTTGCGCTCAGCGGTGGCAACCGCCTCGAGCGCCCGGGTGGCACCCGCAACATTCGTCGCCGCGGCAAGCCGACCGATCGTGTCGCGCACATCCTCGTTCACCACGTCGGCTGCCTCGTCCTGAAGTGTCAGCAGCACATCGCGCATGAGCGTCCGCGCGCTCGCCAGCGCTTCCATGATACCCGAACGCTCGCGCGCGTTGAGTTCGCGCTTGTTGCGGTCCTCAAGCTGCTTCAATGCTCCACGCGACAGGTAGTCGGCATTTTGCTCGAGCACCTTTTCCTGCGTGGACTTGACCTCGGCGAGCGGCGCCTTGACGGCGACGATGAGCGACTTGGCGCGACTGAGCACATCGGCCTCGTCGGCGGCGATGAGCGAGTCGATGGCACGGACCATCTGGCGACGGGCGTCCTGGCGCTCGGCGCTCTTGAGGAACTCGATACCGCGCGTGGGGCTTCCCGCCACAGCGACGGCCATGCGGCAGCGCGCGGGATCCTGACCGGTGGCGCGGCTCACGGCCTGCGCGGCCACAGTGGGCGAAACCAGCCGAAACGGTACGCACTGGCAGCGGCTCACGATGGTGGGCAGCATCACGTCGGCCGAGGTGCCCAACAGGATGAACATGACACCCTCGGGCGGCTCCTCGAGCGTTTTGAGCAGCGCGTTGGCGGTGTTGGCGCGCAGCTGTTCGGCACGGTCGATGATGTAGACCTTTGCCTTGGCGCGGATGGGTGCCAGGGGCACGTCGTCGAGCAGCTCGCGGGTCTGCGCGATGAGGTAGCCCGTGGCGCTTTCGGGGGTGTAATAGTGCACGTCGGGATGCGTGTGCCGAGCAACGCGCACGCAGCTGTCGCATGCGCCGCAGCCGTCCTGCTCGCACAGGAATGCCTGGGCAAGCGCCCGTGCGGCGTCGAGCTTACCGGCGCCGGGCGCGCCCAAGAACAGGTAGGCGTGCGATGCGCGGCCGCTTGCGATGGCGTTGGTCAAAAAGTCGCGCACGCGCTGTTGGGTGTCGAGCTTGGCCAGCAGGCTTGTCTGCGCGGGGGCCATGCTACTCAGCCTCCTGGGCAAGCGCGACGGCGACGGCATCTTGGGGAATGTCGAGACCGTACGCGCGAACCAGCCCGACCGTTTGCGTGAAGACGTCTGCGATCGACGCAGTGGCGTCGATGAGCTTTACGCGGTCTGGCTCCTCGGCAGCAATTGCGCAAAATCCCTGGTAGACACGCTCCTGGAAGGCCATGCCCTTGGCCTCCATGCGATCGGCCGCACCGCGGGCCGCCATGCGCAGCGCCGCCTGCTCGGGCGTGATGTGATAGACGAGCGTGAGCGCCGGATGCGTACCGGCGACAGCCAGGTTGTTGGCATCGCGCACCATCTGGCGGTCGAGGCCATCGGCAAACGCCTGATAACAGGTCGTGGAATCGTAGAAGCGGTCGCACAGGACCACCTTGCCGGCAGCGAGGGCGGGAGCTATGACCTCGTGCACCAGCTGGGCGCGCGCGGCCTCGTAGAGCAGCAGCTCGCAGGTATCGCCCATCGCCGTGTTGGCGGGGTCGAGCAGCAGGGCGCGGATCTTTTCGCTGATGGCGGTGCCGCCCGGCTCGCGCAGGGTTACGACTTGGTAGCCGGCAAGGTCGAGCGCGCGGGCCAGCAGGCGCGCCTGCGTGGACTTGCCGGCGCCGTCGACGCCCTCGAGCGTGATAAAGCTATGTTGAGCGGGCTCAAAAGCCATGGGCGCAGTCCCTTCCTACAAGGCGCGTAAATGCAGATATACCAACCAAGCCATGATACCCCAGCGTCCGGCGCACCCCAAATCCCACCTAGTCGCCTGCGACTACTAAGTTGCGGTGAAATAGGGACTGTCTACAGCCCTGAGGCCGCCAAACACTCCCTATTTCACCGCAACTTATGATGGGGAGTTTTGGACGCTGGGTATAATCGTCTTATTGCATTGAAATGTGGCGAAAGGAGTGGCAATGTCTCGGTATTGCGCCTCGTGCGGCAAGCTTCTTGCAGACGACGCCAAGTTCTGCACCTCGTGCGGTGCACCCGTTGAGCAATCGGCCGCGAGCAATGACCAGCCCGCGTTTGAGCAGACCGGCTCCCTTGATACGCCTCAAACCAAGGCGGACGACCCTCTCGCCTATCGCCCCGACCCCGCCGCAAGTGCCGTGTCGGTCGAGACCACGCAGCGCATCCCTGTCGTGGGCGGTTCACCTCAGCAGCAGCCGGCACCTGCATACGCACCCGCTCAGCCACAAGCGCCCGCTCCCAAAAAGAGCGGCACCGGGCCGCTTATCGCCATTATCGTTGTGCTGGTGGCGATTATCATCGCCCTGGTCATCTTCTTTGTGATCAAACCATTCGACAACGCCGCCACGCAGACGACTGCAGGGGTAACCAAGCTGCACCACGACGATGATGACGATGACCTAAAGCCCCTCGGCGACCCCAACAGCCTGTACGACGATGATGACGATGAGGATGAGGATGGCGGCGAGGCGACGCTCTCCGAGCAGAACCTCTACCGTCGGCTGAGCGAATACTACGATCTGCTCGAAGATCTCGACAGCCAGGTCCGCGGCTGCGCGCAGAACTTCAACGGCAGCTATCTGGAAGAAGATCGCACCACCCGTCAGAATCTCGCCGACGTCGCCGAGCGCACGGAGGACACCATCGAGCAGTATTACGACATCGTCGAGGACCTGGACGTCCCGGCGAGCTCCAAGAACTACAGCTCTTGGAAGGACATCATCGCCCTGTACGACGACTTGGATCACCGCATCGACGCGATCTGCGATGCCTGGGAGATCAGCCTGAAATACGCCAAGCCCGCGGACCACAAGAATGAAATCGTGGCGCCGCTGTCACGCGACAACGTGGCGGGTACCAATGACAACAAGTACCGCCTAGACTTTGAGGAGCGCTATCCCGGCGCCAAGCCCGTCGAGGTGAACTAAACTCCCCAACCAACAAGAAGTTGCGGTGGAATAGTTCCGGTTTTTGAGCCCTACAAGCTCAAATAAGAACTATTTCACCGCAACTCATGAGCGGGGCCGGGTGCGCGTTTGGATTCGCGCACCCGACCCCTGTTGCTGTGGCGTGTCGCTGTTCGGCTATTTGTCGGCGGTTGCTTTCTTGGCAGTCGACTTCTTGGTCGTGGTCTTCTTAGCGGTCGTCTTCTTGGCCGTCGTCTTCTTCGCCGCGCTCGCCTTGGTCGTGGTCTTGCGGCCGCGGGCGGGCTTCTTTTCCTTGGTCGGGCAATCCATGTTCACGCAGATGCGCCACGGACCGCGCGCCGTGTTGACCACCACGATGGGGGCGCCGCACTCGGGGCAGGTCTCGCCCGTCGCCTCGAGCTTGCCACGCGCCGGCAGCGGATAGCTCACGCCGCAGTCATCGTAGTTGGTGCAGCGGATAAAGCGCTTGCCGCTCTTCTCGCTCTTGTGCGCGATCAGGTCGCCATGGCGTCCGGCCTCGGCACACACCTTGCACTCGCCCACTTTAAGGTCGGGCTCGTAGTTGGTGGGGCACGTCGGGTTCACGCAGATCTCGAAAGCCTTCTGGCGGAACGGCTGACACTTGATGCGCGGCGCACCGCATTCGGGGCACACGGCGGCCTCGCCCTCGAGCGGGCTCACCTTGACGCCGCTCGGCACCGGATAGGTCACGTCGCAGTCGGGCCAGCCCATGCAGCCAATGAAGCTGCCACGGGTCTTGGCGCTCGTCTTCATAACCAGGTCCTTGCCGCACTTGGGGCAGGCGCCCACGCGCGCATCGGCCGTGACGGCGTCGCTGATGGCGTCGCCGAGCTCCTGCGTATGCTTGAGCAGCTCGTCGAGCACGCCGGCCAGCAGCGCACGCGAGTGCGTCACGACATGCTCTTCGGTGTCCTCGCCGCGCTCCACGCGAGTCATGTCGCCGTCGAGCTCGCTGGTCATATCGGGGCTCGTGATGCGCGGGGCAAACTGCGTCAGCGCGTCGATGATGGCAATGCCCAGCTGGCTCGGCTCAACGGGATCGTTTTTGAGGTAGCGCACGGCGTACAGGCGCTCGATGATGCTCGCGCGCGTGGACTTGGTGCCCAGGCCGCGCTTTTCCATCTCCTGCACGAGCTTGCCCTGGCTGTAGCGCGCGGGCGGCTCGGTCTGCTTGGCCTCAAGCTTAATGTCGAACACGTCGACCGTGTCGCCCTGCTCCAGCGGCGGCATCTGCTCGTCGCGCTTGAGTCCGTACGGGTACGCCTCGCGGAAACCCGGGGTCACGAGCACATCGCCCGAAGCCATGAACGGCTCACCGTTCACGTCGAGCTCGAGCTTGGTATTCTCGATGGTCGCGGGACCCATAAGCGTCGCCAGGAAGCGGCGGGCGATGAGGTCGTAGAGCTTGCGCTGGCCGCCATCGAGCGTGGACGGATCGCCTTCGCCCGTGGGGTAGATGGGCGGGTGGTCGGTGGTCTCGACTTTGCCGCGCGTGGGCTTCATGGGGCCGGCGAGCACCTTTTTGCACACGGGCGCCAGCGCCGGGTTGATCTTTGCCAGGTCGCTCACCACGGCGCCCAGATCGAGCGTCGCAGGGTACACGGTGTTGTCGACACGCGGATAGCTGATGAGGCCCGCCATGTAGAGGGACTCGGCGATGCGCATGGTACGTGCAGGTGAGATGCCCTCGGCCGCGGCGGCAGCCTGCAGCGAGGTCGTCGCAAACGGCGTGGGCGGCTGCTGCTTGCGGGAGCGCTTGGTCACCGCGGCGACGGTTGCCGTCGTAGCGCCGTCGACGTGGCCGTACGCCGTCTCGGCAGCATCTTTGTCGGTAAAACGTGTCGTCTTGTGCGCAATCTTAAAGCGGTCATCCTCGGCAGCACCCTGAGCGGCACCCATGCCGCGAATCTGCCAATAGTCCTCGGGCACAAACGCCATGCGTTCGCGTTCGCGCTCGACCACCAGGGCGAGCGTCGGCGTCTGCACGCGGCCGGCGGAGCGCACGTTGCCAAAGCCGCCAAACTTGGCGAGCGTCAGGTAGCGCGTGAGCACCGCGCCCCAAATGAGGTCGATGTG
>CAKURW010000051.1 GCA_934675795.1 uncultured Collinsella sp. | reverse complement strand
ATCGGACGCAGGTGCGCACGGGCATCGGCCGTATAGGGCACAAACAACGTGGAGTCGAGCGTCTTTTCGAGCTCGCTGTCCGCAGCCATCTGGGGCAGGAAGTGACGGCCGTCGGCACCCGGGATGTGGGCACCAAACTCACAGGTCGCGCTCGCCAGCACGGGCGACAGATCCAGCAGGTTAGCCTTGCGGTTGCCCGGGACCTCAATCTGGCGCAAGCACTCGGGATGGCCGACCATCTCGTCGACCGTGCGGAAGCCCAGGCTCGCCATGACCTCGCGCAGTTGCTCGGCAACAAAGAGCATAAAGTGCTCAACGTGCTCGGGCTTGCCGCGGAAGCCGCGACGCAGGCGGCAGTTTTGCGTAGCGATGCCGGCGGGGCAGGTATCCTGCTGGCAGTCGCGCTGCATGAGGCAGCCCATCGAGATGAGCGGCATGGTCGCAAAGCCAAACTCCTCGGCACCCAGCAGGCAGGCGACGGCAACATCGGTGCCGTCCATGAGCTTGCCGTCGGCCTCGAGCACCACGCGCGAGCGCAGGCCGTTTTGCAGCAGCGTCTGCTGGGCCTCGGCAAGACCGAGCTCCAGCGGCAGACCGGCGTGCCAAATGGAATCGCGAGCAGCGGCACCCGAGCCGCCGTTGTGGCCGCTGATCAAAATCTTGTCGGCAGCGCCCTTGGCAACGCCGGTGGCGATGGTGCCGACGCCGGCCTCGCTGACCAGCTTGACCGACACGCGCGCGCCGGGGTTGGCGTTCTTAAGGTCAAAGATCAGCTCTGCCAGGTCCTCGATGGAGTAGATGTCGTGGTGCGGCGGAGGCGAGATCAGGCCGATGCCGGGCGTGGACTGACGGACCTCGGCAATCCAGGGGTAGACCTTCTTGCCGGGCAGGTGACCGCCCTCGCCGGGCTTGGCGCCCTGGGCCATCTTGATCTGAATCTCGAAGGCGCTGCACAGGTAGCGGCTCGTCACGCCAAATCGCGCACTTGCTACCTGCTTGATCGCGGAGTTCTTGGAGTCACCGTTAGCCAGCGGGGTCTCGCGGCGCGGATCCTCGCCGCCCTCGCCGGAGTTGGAACGGCCATGCAGGCGGTTCATGGCGATGGCCATGCACTCGTGTGCTTCCTTGCTGATGGAGCCGTACGACATGGCGCCGGTGTTAAAGCGGCGGACGATGTTGAGCGCGGGCTCGACCTCGTCGAGTGCCACCGGAGTGCGGCCGCTGGCATCAAAGTCCAGCAGGTCGCGCAGGCGCACGGCACGGCCGGTGCGGTGCAGGCGGGCGCTGTACTCCTTAAAGGTGTCGTAGCTGTCCTCACGGCAGGCGGTCTGCAGCAAGTAGACAGTCTGCGGATCGATGAGGTGATCCTCGCCGCCGAGCGGGCGCCACTTGGTCAGGCCCAACGTGGGCAGCTGATCGGGAGCCGGGCTCTTAAGGATAGCGAGAGCGGCGTCATAGCGCTCATTTTGCTCGCGTTCGACGTCCTCGACACCCATACCGCCCACACGGCTCACCGTGCCGGCGAAGTACGCGTTGACGAACTCCGGCGTAAAGCCAACGGCCTCGAAGATCTGCGCCGAATGGTAGCTCTGCACCGTGGAGATGCCCATCTTGGACATGATGGAGACGACGCCCGCCGTCGCGGCCTTGTTGTAGTTGGCGATGCCCTGCTCGGCCGTCACGTTCAGGTCGCCGCGTGCCGCCAGATCGCGGATGCACGCATGTGCGTTGTACGGATAGATGCCGCTCGCGGAGTAGCCCACCAGTGCCGCAAAGTCGTGCGGGGACACGGCGTCGCCGCACTCCACCACAATATCGGCAAAGGTACGCACACCGGCGCGGATCAGGTGGTTGTGCACGCAGCCCACGGCGAGCAGCGACGGCACGGGCACCTCGCCCGCTCCGGCACGATCGCTCAGCACCACAATGTTCACGCCGTCGCGGACCGCAGCCTCAACATCCTCGGCAAGTTGCTTGAGCGCCACCTGCAGCGCGCCCTCACCGGCATCACGGCGATACACGGCACGGAAGCGGCGGGTTTTAAAGCCCACGCGGTCGATGGCGCAGATGCGGTCGAACTCCTCCTCGTTGAGCAACGGGCGCTCCAGGCGCACCAGCTGGCAAGCGGCGCGGGAGTCCTCGAGCAGGTTGCCGTGATTGCCCAGGTAGAGCGTGGTCGAGGTGACCATATGCTCGCGCAGGGCGTCGATCGGCGGGTTCGTGACCTGGGCGAACAGCTGATAGAAATAGTCGTAGAACGAGCGCGTCTTCTTGGACAGGCAGGCCAGCGGCGCATCGATACCCATCGAGGCGAGAGGGGCCTTGCCCTGCTGGGCCATGGGGCGCACGACCTCGTCGACGTCGTCCCAGTGATAGCCGAGCTTGGCCATGCGCACGGTAGCGGGCACCTCGGCGTCCTCGGCCGGCGTTGCCGCAGCGGGCTTGTCGAGCGCGTCGACGGTCAGCGTCTCCTCGGCGATCCAGTCGCGGTAGGGCTTTTCCTTGGCGTAGCGGGCGCGCAGCTCGTCGTTGTAGATTACGCGGCCACGGGCAAAGTCGACCTCGAGCATCTGGCCCGGTCCCAGGCAGCCGCTCGTCAGGATGTTCTCGGGGCGCACCTCGATGGTGCCCACTTCGCTCGCCAGCATAAAGCGGCCGTCGCGCGTCACGTAGTAGCGGGCCGGGCGCAGGCCATTGCGGTCGAGGGCGGCACCCAGCGTGCGACCGTCGGTAAAGGCGATGGCCGCCGGGCCGTCCCAGGGCTCCATGAGCATGGACTGGTAAGCGTCGTAGGCGCGGCGCTCCTCACTCAGGCTATTGTTGTGGTCCCACGGCTCGGGCAGCAACATGGACGCGGCGCGCGTGAGCGGGCGACCGTTCATGACCAAGAATTCGAGCACGTTGTCCAGAATCGCGGAGTCGGAACCCTCGCGGTTGATGATGGGCATCACGCGCTCAAGATCGTGCTGCAGCACGGGGCTGTACAGGTTGGGTTCGCGGGCGCGAATCCAGTTGACATTGCCCTTGAGGGTATTGATCTCGCCGTTGTGAATGATAAAGCGGTTGGGGTGCGCACGCTCCCAGCTGGGCGTGGTGTTGGTGGAGTAGCGCGAGTGGACGAGCGCAACGGCCGTCTTGACGGCGGCGTCGTTGAGATCGATGAAGAAGCGGCGCATCTGCGTGGCGACGAGCATGCCCTTGTACACGATAGTGCGCGAGCTCATGGAGCAGACGTAGAAGATCTTGTCGCGCAGGGCAAACTCGGCATCGGCCTTCTTCTCGATAGTGCGGCGGCACATGTACAGGCGACGCTCGAAGGCATCGCCGGCGGGCGTGTCGTCGGGGCGGCCCAGGAAGGCCTGCAGGATGGTGGGCATGCAGGCACGCGCCGTCTCGCCCAGGTCGTGCGGATCGACCGGCACCTCACGCCAAAAGAGCAGCGGCACGCCGGCCTCGGCGCAACCCTCCTCAAACACGCGGCGGGCATCCTCTACGCCCTTGCCGTCCTGCGGGAAGAACAGCATGGCCACGCCATAGTCGCCCTCTGCCGGCAGAATCTGGCCGCACTTTTGAGCCTCTTTACGGAAAAAGTGATGCGGAACCTGGAACAGGATGCCAGCGCCATCGCCGGTGTTCTTCTCGAGTCCCGTGCCGCCGCGGTGCTCCAAGTTGACCAGAATGGACAGCGCGTCGTCCAGAATCTGGTGATGGCGCTCGCCGTTGATATCGGCAAGCGCGCCGATGCCACATGCATCGTGGTCGAATTCGGGGCGATAAAGGCCCTGCTGCTGAGCGGAATCTGCCTGCATCGCGATCCTCCCCTAGATATTTAGACAGTCAGTTGAATAGGCATACTAGGAGCATCGCCGACCCGTTGTGTTTCCCACCCGTTTCGAAACAATCGCGTAACGCACGCCCTACGAGTGGACACCACCGACCTCAAGGGCGACAACATACGCCCCAAGTTCGGCCTGCAAACTCACCTCTTCAAACATCTCAATCTGTAACAGTAAGACCCAATTTCGACGACTAACTGTTACAGATTGAGATGTTTTCGAGAGACGGTTCCGAATGTCTCAATCTGTAACATGAAGGGCCGGTTTTGGCGGTCAGCTGTTACAGATCGAGATTTTCCATAGGACCATTTCTTCCTGTCTTGATCTGTAACACCTAGACCCAATTTCCATCCCTAGTTGTTACAGATCGAGACATTTCGGCAGCCCCCTTTCACCATCCCATTCAAATACAACAATTTTGTTAGTCTTGGTTAACTTTCAAGCTTAAAACGGGTATCCTTTGCGGCGTCAAGCAAACGGTACGCACGCCGTGCCAGATCAAGGAGGCCCCTATGGCACACCAAGCAGAGCAGCAGACGATGCAACTCGTCCTTATCCGTCACGGAGAATCCGAGTGGAACAAGCTCAACCTGTTCACCGGCTGGACCGATGTCGAACTCACCGACACGGGCCGCGAAGAGGCGGCGGCAGGCGGCCACGCCCTCAAAGAGGCGGGTTTCGACTTTGACATCTGCTACACCTCGCGCCTCAAGCGCGCGATCCACACCCTCAACATCGTGCTCGGTCAGATGGACCGCGAGTGGCTGCCCGTCATCAAATCGTGGAAGCTCAACGAGCGCCACTACGGTGCGTTGCAGGGTCTCAACAAGGCCGATGCCGCCGCGGAGCACGGCGACGAACAGGTGCTCATCTGGCGCCGCTCCTTCGATGTCTGCCCGCCGGCACTCGAGCCGGGCGACAGTCGCGACCCCCACACCCAGGAGCAATACCGCGACATCGCGCCCGACCAGCTGCCCTATACCGAATGCCTCAAGGACACGATAGCCCGCGTCTGGCCTTATTTTGAGGATGAGATTCGCCCCCAGATGCTCGCCGGCAAGCGCGTACTCATCGCCGCACACGGCAACTCCCTGCGCTCACTCGTCATGAAGCTCGAGCACCTCACGCCCGAGGAGATCCTCAAGGTCAACATCCCCACCGGCGTGCCGCTCGTCTACACCTTCGATACCGATTTCAATGTCCTCGACAAGCGCTACATCGGCGACCCGGCGACCATCGCCGCCAAGATCGACGCCGTGGCCAATCAGGGCAAAGCGCACAAGTAGCCCCAACCCAAATCCGACGCGTGGCGCCGCACGACCCAGATGCGACGTCACGCCGCCCATACACAGGAGCGCACCATGCTCAACCATCTCAAACAACACTTTGGCTCCCGACGCACCGGTGGTCACGGAGGCCTAGACATTGCGCGGCATATCGGCCCCGGGCTGCTCGTGACCGTCGGCTTTATCGACCCGGGCAACTGGGCCTCCAATATGGCCGCGGGCTCGCAGTTTGGCTACGCGCTGCTGTGGATCGTCACGCTGTCCACGATTATGCTCATCGTGCTGCAGCACAACGCGGCGCACCTGGGTATCGCCACGGGCGCCTGCCTTGCCGAGGCCACGACACGTTACCTCCCCCGCTTCGTCGGGCGCACGGTGCTCGCCAGTGCCTATCTCGCGACCATCGCCACCGCCATGGCCGAGGTCCTGGGCGGCGCGATTGCCCTTCAAATGCTCTTTGGGCTGCCCGTGCGTGCGGGCTGCGTCATCGTGGCGGCAGTATCGATGGCGATGCTCATGACGAACTCCTACAAGCATGCCGAACGCTGGATCATCGCCTTCGTAGGCGTGGTAGGACTCTCGTTTTTGGCCGAGCTTGCACTAGTCAAGGTCGACTGGCCGCAAGCCGCCGCAAGCTGGATCACGCCCAGTATGCCCACTGGCTCTGCCGCGATTATCGTGAGTGTCCTGGGTGCGGTCGTTATGCCACACAACCTTTTTCTGCACTCCGAGGTCATCCAATCTATGCACTTCGAAGGCCAAGGCGAGCAGGTTATCGAAGAACGTCTGCGCTACGAGCTTTTCGACACGCTCTTTTCGATGGGCGTGGGCTGGGCAATCAACTCGGCCATGGTCATCCTGGCCGCAACGACCTTCTTTGCGCACGGTATTATCGTAGACGACCTCGCCGTCGCAGCGGCCACGCTCTCCCCCATCTTGGGCCCGGCAAGCTCAACTATCTTTGCGGTAGCGCTGCTGTTCGCGGGACTATCGAGCAGCGTGACGGCGGGCATGGCGGCGGGCACCATCACCGCGGGCATGTTCGACGAGGAATACGACATCCACGACCGACACTCATCGATTGGGGTGGCGGCCTGTTTCGTCGGCGCAGTGACGGCGTGCCTAGTCGTCCCAAATCCTTTTGAAGGTCTCATCTGGAGTCAGGCACTGCTGTCGCTTCAGCTGCCGATTACGGTCTTTGTGCTCATACGGCTCACCAGCTCACGCCGCGTCATGGGCAAATACGCCAACTCGCGTCCACTCAACGCGCTGCTTGTAGGGATCGGTGCCATCGTGACGATTCTCGATGTCGTGTTGTTGACAGGGATGTAATGGGGCGGGGCACCTACCCAGGCAAACGTCTCGATCTGTAACATCTAGACCCGCTTTTGATGTCTAGATGTTACAGATCGAGATCATTCCGAGGGACAGCTCCGTTTGTCTCAATCTGTAACAAGTGGACCCAATTTCCACCGTTAGACGTTACAGATTAAGACAAAAGGTCGGCCGGACTCACAACAGACAGGATCGGCCAACAGCAACCGTGATCCCTTGGGGACGGAGGAAAAGGGTCCCGGCCGGGATATCCGACCGGGACCCTTGGACAGAGCTATATGTTGCCGTGAGCCGTGTGCCGACGAGCTACTCCTCGACGAGCTCAAACTGATCGGGACCGACGCCGCACACCGGGCACACATAATCCTCGGGCAGCTCGGGCGTATCGACCTCAACCTCGTAACCGCAAACGACGCACACGAACTTATACGTCTTCTTCTCCTCAGCCATGATGTTCTCCTCTCGAACGCGACTGGTGATGTACTTCATTTATCAGTATAGATTCTCAATAATATAATGCAAGTATTTTTAAAACATTTCTAGCCTTGATACGAGGACGCCTTCGGAGGCGTCTTGCCCTTCAGGACCTTATGGTAGTAATCGTAGGTGAGCGGCGTCTCGTCACTCAAGCGCTCGGCATCCTCGACCTCGCCGATAAACAGTAGATGCGTGCCAACATCCACAGTGTAGATCAAATGGCAGCTAAACAGGGCCGTCGCGTGCTCGGGCACATAGGGCATACCCAGAGCCGTCTCGCGGGTCTCGTATTTGGCAAACTTGTCATAATCGCTGCTGATGCGGAACCCAAAGTTGCCGATATAGAGCATATCGGCGGTCTGATCGATCACGGTCAGCGCGAACGCTTTGGCCGAAGCGATGACGCCCGAGGTGACGTTGTCCTTGTTCACGGCAACCGAAATGCGCGGCGGCATGGACGTCACCTGCACCGCTGTGTTGATGACGCAGCCGGCGCGCAGCCCGTCTGCCGCGGCGCTCACCACGTACAGGCCGCTCGGCATGGTAAAGAACGCAGTTTTGTCCATAACGATCACTCCCCTAGCTCGGGTTGGAACCTCATGGATGTATGTACCCACAAAAAAGGCGGCACCCATAACGGACGCCGCCTTTGAGACATATGTGTCAGAACAGTAAGAAAGATGAGACGCCCGCAGTTGCGGTGAAATAGGGACCGAATAGCCCCTCAAACAGGCAAAACAGTCCGTATTCCACCGCAACTTATACAGAGTGCCTAGCGGTTGCGTTCCTTAAGGGCGCGGTCGATCTCGCGCTGAACGTCGCGCTTGGCCATGTCCTCGCGCTTGTCGTAGAGCTTCTTGCCGCGACCCAAACCCAGCAGCAGCTTTACGCGGCCGTCGGTATTAAAGTAGAGCTCCAACGGAACCAGCGCATAACCACGGTTGCGAAGTTTGCCGTCAAGAAAGTCGATCTCCTTGCGGTGCAGCAGCAGACGGCGCCGACGGTCGGGATCGCGATTCCACACGCCACCATGGCTATAAGGGTGGATATGCAGGCCGACGAGCCAGCACTCACCGCCACGAATCAGTGCGAAGGTATCGGTAATCTGGCACGCGCGCTCGCGAATCGACTTGACCTCGGTACCGCTCAGCTCAATACCGCACTCAAACGTCTCATCGATAAAGTACTCGTGATGTGCCGAGCGATTCTTGGAAATGAGCTTGCGCTCGCGCTTACTGGGCATCGCCGGCCTCCTTGGCGCCATCGGCGTTTGAGCCCGCAGCCTCGCGCTTTGCCCTGCGCTCGGCATTAAGCTCGGCATCGCTCTCGCGCACCAGCTTGATAATCGCCGCGCATGCCTCCTCGCCCACCAGGTCGCGGGCACGGACCGTCAGACGCGTAGCCTCCTGCTTGTCGCCGTCGCTTGCAGCATCGGTCGCGCACATGATCAGGCAGATGGCAATCTCGGCCGAAGGCGAGGTCGGCACGCCCTGCAGGGCTAGCTCACCCATCACATGGTCGTCACTCTCGTCCGCGGCATCCGGATAGGTGGTATGGATCTTGTTGAGCAGGCGCGTCGTATGCGCATCGTTGGGCGCCAGGCGCAGCGCCAGACGCGCGCAGCCCACGGCAGCCGAAATGTTCTCGGTCTCGGGCTCCAAGAAGTACTGACCCAAATTGGTGTAGGCGCGTGCGGCGCACTTACCGTCGCTCGCGCGCTCCAGCACCGAGAACGAGAGCGATGCCCACTCCTGCTTGTCCTCGAGCGCGCGGAACAGCTCGGCCAAGTCCAAGCGATAGTTGCAGTTCATGGGATCCCAACGCACGGCCTGCATCAGGGCATTCCGAGCACTCACATAATCCTGCTGGCGAATGTAGGCAAACGCCATGTCGGAGTATAGGCGGTCAAAGGGAACCTCGACCTGCACCAGCTCGCGCGGATCCTTCTCCACGCGGCGATAGGCCAGGCGCTCAAACTTGCTGTCGAAGCTAAAGTACTGGCGCTTCTCCTCCGTCTTGCACTCAGCGTCGATATACTCCTCGGCGAGCTCCACCAAACGCTCAAGCAGCGGCGTCGCCGTAGCCAGGTCGCCCTGCGCCAGATAGTTCTCGGCATACGTGATGTCTTCCAAGCTGATAGGCAGGTCCATGACAACTCCTCGGTCCGGGCGGCAGACTCAACGCGCCTTAAACATCGGTCAATACACAAAACCCGGGTCTCTTGCGAGGCCCGGGAGTTCAATTTTGGTAGCCCGTACCAGATTCGAACTGGTGATCTCCGCCTTGAGAGGGCGGCGTCCTAAACCGCTAGACGAACGGGCCATATGTAGCAAATGCAATGGCTGGGATGGAGGGAGTCGAACCCCCATTGACGGAACCAGAATCCGCTGTCCTGCCATTAGACGACATCCCAATGACTGCATCGCTGCGCTCGGCTGCGCCTTTGCGCAAGAAAGAAATATACGGGAAGTCTCGCCGTGACGCAAGCCCCAATTTTGACTTTTTTGAAATTCAGTCAAATTGGCCTAATTTAGTCCAACCCGTGAAGGACCTGTGAAGCCAACCGCTGTACACGAAGGGCAAAACGCCGCGAGCGGTAGCCGTCAACCGTTGGCAGATTCTACCGTGAAAACGATAGCACCAGGCAACACAATCGAAGTATCAATGATCACGTAGATATCGAGGCACCATGGACGAAGAGCTTGATTACCTATGGGAGACCCTGGGCCTCGAGATCACTGCTGACCTTTGGCCCGAACGGGACAAAATCCATCCCACACTGCGCCCCGCCATCACGGTGATGCAGGCAAAATACCGCCGTGCATCCTTTTTGATCATGCGGATGTCATGGCACGCGGGACTCCCCGACCTTAAACGAATCCAGGCAAGCCTCGTCGAGCTGTCCGGTATGCCGACCGTCATATCCGAGGCACACCTGGAGCAGCGCCAGCGTGAGCGACTGCAACAGCAGCGGATTCCCTTTATCTGCCCCGGTATTCAGGCATATCTGCCCTTTATGGACGAAGAGTACTGGAGCGGCAAGCCCAACAAGCACGTAAAGGTCTACGATCCGCACGAATGGGCACAGCTTGAGGATTAGCGCATATGCCCGCCAGCCGGGATAGTGCGCATGCCCGCCAACCGGAAAGCTCATCCCGGAATTTACGTCCAGAACGGGACGCGCTTTCCCCTAGAGGCCCCAAACGGAAACCGTATCCCGGATTTCGCGCTCAAACTGGGATACGGTTTCCGCTAGCCCCTTCAACCGGAAACTGCGTCCCGGAATCCGAGCTCAAAACGGGACGCACTTTCCGCAGCCACTACAGCAGCACCTCGGTCCAGGCCGCTTCCTTAAACCCGGGAATCGCAAAGTCGTCGCCCACCAGCAGCGGACGCTTGACCAGCATGCCGTCGGTCGCCAGCAGCTCGTAGCACTCCTGATCCGTCATGCCCGCATCCAGACGCGCCTTCAGGCCCAGCTCTCGATATTTCATGCCCGACGAATTAAAGAAGCGC
>CAKURW010000050.1 GCA_934675795.1 uncultured Collinsella sp. | reverse complement strand
ACCGTCTCTCGTATCGTGCGCGCTTATGCGCGGGTGAAGGCACAGACTGAGCTCTCGGAATAGAAAATGGCCGAACCGCTCTTAGTCAAGCGATTCGGCCAACGAAATTCTTAAGATTTATTATAAATACTACTGATTATTTTGCCCCTCGAGCATGCCGTCGAGGGTGCGCCAGGCGAGCTCGGCGCATTTGACGCGGGCGGGCATGTGCGAGATATCCTGGAGCTGGGCGGCTTCGTCCAGGTCTTCCAGGTCTTCCTCGGAGAGCTGCTCGCCGCGGATCATGGCGAGGAAGAGCTCTGCCAGGCGGTGAGCTTCCTCGACGGTCTCGCCGGTGATGAGGTCGGCCATGATGTCGGCGCTGGCCTGGCTGATGGCGCAGCCGTGGCCGGTAAAGGAGGCCTCCTCGATCACGCCGTTCTCGACGCGCAGCTGCAAGGTGAGCTCGTCTCCGCAGCTGGGGTTGATGCCGTCGTGCTCGTGCGTGGGAGCATCCATCTCGTACTTATAGTCGGGGTGCGAGTTGTGCTCCATAAATGTGGTGGAGGTGTACAGATTACCCATTGAACGTGCTCCAAACGTGATGCAGGCCGGCGATGAACTTGTCGATATCGGCCTTGTCGTTGTAGAAGGCCACGCTGGCGCGGCAGCAGGCAAGGTTCTCGACGCCCAGCCAGGTGAGCAGCGGCTGCGCGCAGTGGTGGCCGGCGCGGATGCAGACGCCGTCCATGTCCATGATGCTCGCGACGTCGTGCGGGTGGATGCCCTTGACGTTAAAGCTCACAACGCCGTGGTGGTTGTCCCAATAGATGGAGCCGATGATCTGGACAAAGTCGAGCTGCATGAGTTCGCCCATCAGATAGTGGACGAGTGCCTGCTCGCGGGCCTGGATGTTCTCGTAGCCCACCGTGTTGACCAGGTAATCAAGGGCGGCGCCCGTGGCGAAGATGCCGGCGGCGTCCTGCGTGCCGGCTTCGAATTTCTCGGGGACGGGCGCCCAGACGGCGTCCTGCTCGGTGACCGAATCGATCATCTCGCCACCGGTGAGCATGGGCGGCATGGCGTTCAGCAGGTCCATCTTGCCCCACAGCACGCCGATGCCCATGGGGCCCATGGCCTTGTGTGCGCTAAAGGCAAAGAAGTCGGCTCCCAGGTCGTCCACATCGACCGGCATGTGCGGCAGCGACTGCGCGCCGTCGACGACCAGATAGCCGCCGTACTTGTGGACGAGCTTGCCGAGGTTCTTGACCGGGTTCTCGACGCCCAGCACGTTAGAAACCTGACCCACGGCCAGAATCTTGGTCTTGGGACCAACCTTGGCAAGAACCTCCTCGGTGGTGAGCTGGCCGGTCTTGGTGGGGTAGAGGTAGACGAGCTTGGCGCCGGTCTCGCGGCAGACCTGCTGCCACGGAATCAGGTTGGAGTGGTGCTCCATGATGGTGATGACGACCTCGTCACCGGGCTCGAGCACCGTGGGTGCAAAACTCTTGGCGACCAGGTTGAGCGACTCGCTCGTGTTGCGGGTGAAGACGACCTCGTTGGCCTGGGCGGCGCCGATGAGGTCGGCGATTTGCTGGCGGACCTTGGCGATCGCGTCGGTGGCCTCGACGGACAACGAGTACAGGCCACGCAGCGGGTTGGCGTTCATGCGCTGGTAGAAGTCGCGCTCGGCGTCGAGCACGCAGGCAGGGCGCTGTGCGGTGGCGGCGCTATCGAGGAAGGCGATCTCGGGGTGCTGCTGGAACAGCGGGAACTGGCCCTTGTAGGGATTGGTCTCGATGTCGACAGTGGGCCAGCCGCGCGACGCCTCGTCGCTGGCGTCGAGCTCCATGGGCTCGGGGGCGGTGCAGGTATCGCATTTAACGTGCTCGGTATCGATCATGCGAGCTCCTCTTCAAAGTTATCGATCAGGTTGTTACCCAGGCGGACGACGGCGGCGCGGGTGCGCTCATCGGTGGCGGAAAGCGCGGCGTCCTCCAGCTTGGCGCGGATGAACAGATCCTCGGCGGCGTTTTGGTTAAGGCCGCGGCAGGCGAGGTAGAACAGCTGCTCGTCGCGGACGTGGCCGATGGTGGCGCCGTGGTTGCCGGCGACATCGTCCTCGTCGCACAGGATGACGGGGACGGTCTTATTGTCGACGCCCTTGTTGGCGAGCAGTACGGTCTCGCGTTCGGTGCCGACGGCGCCCTTGCAGCCGTGCACGAGGTCGATGGTGCCGCGGTAAACCTTCTTGGACGTGCCGGTCAGCACGCCGTTGGCGTCGATCTCGCACTCGGTCTTGCGGCCGCGGTGGCGCAGCTCGTAGTTAAAGTCGCGCACCTGCTCGCGGGCGCCCAGGTAGTCGGTATCGATGGTCACCTTGGCGGTGTCGCCCAGCAGGTCTCCGGCGAGGCCGGTGGCGCTGGCACCAGCACCCAGGACGGTGTGCTGTACGTTGACGCGCGCGCCCTCGTCCAGAAACAGGCCAGTGTCGTCAAGCGCGATCCAGCTGTCGTCGAGCGTCTGCGTGCAGGTCACGTTGACGGTGGCGTACTCGTGGGCGCACACGCGCAGCACGGAGCCCACGACGCCTTCGCCGGCAACGGGGGAATCCAGGGCAATGCTCAGGTCGAGCGTTGCCTGCGGACGGGCGACGACGTCGATGGCGGCGATGGCGGCCGCCGCGTCGAAGCCGCTCACGCGCACGGTGACCGTTGCGTGCTTATATGCAGGCACATCGATGACGATGCGCTTGGAGGCATGCTCGGCCAGATGGGCGTAGGCGGCCTCTCCCATGCCGGTCTCGAAGGCCTCGGCGGGGGAGAGCTCCTCCTCGAGCTTGATGGCACCGGCCTGGTAGACGGAGGTGGCGGGCACGTCGAGTTCAGTCTCGGGGGTGATGCGGGCGCGATCGGCGGCGTCGCCGGGGGCGGAGGCGCGGCGCTCGGGGAAGCGTTCGGCCATGGCGTCCATGGCGGTGTCGAACGCGTCACCGCCGCCGAGGAACTGCTCGTCCAGGCCCTCGACCTCAACGGCCTCGGCGGGAGCGGCAGCAAGCTCGTCGGAAAGCTCGAGCTTGGTCTGGTTCATCTTGAGCCAACCCCAAGTGGCTGCCGGCATCGCGTTGACATGCTCAAGGGTGGTAGCAGCGGTGTTGGTGGTCTGTTTCATTATCCGATCGCTCCTTCCATCTCGAGCTTGATCAGGTTGTTCATCTCGACGGCGTACTCCAGCGGTAGCTCCTTGGAGACCGGGTTGGCAAAGCCGTTGACGATCATGGTACGGGCTTCTTCCTCCGAGATACCGCGGCTCATCAGGTAGAACACCTTATCGTCGCCGATGCGGCCGATGGTGGCCTCGTGGCCGATGTCGACGTTCTTGGCGCGGATGTCCATGGCCGGAATAGTGTCGGAGCGGCTTTGGTCGTCGAGCATCAGCGACTGACAGCTCACGGTTGCCTTGGAGCCCTCGGCCTTGGGCGTGGCAACGATAGAGCTGCGGAAGGTCTGGATACCGCCGCTCTTAGAGATGCCCTTGGTCTCGACGGTTGCCGAGGTATCGGGTGCGTTGAGCACGACCTTGCAGCCGGTATCGAGGTTCTGACCGGCGCCGGCAAAGGTGATGCCGGTAAAGCTCGACCGGGCGCGGCGGCCGTTGAGCACGCTCATGGGGTAGAGGTAGCCCACGTGGCTGCCGAAGGAGCCACTGATCCACTCGATGTCGCCGTCCTCGTCCACGCGCGCACGCTTGGTGTTGAGGTTGTACATGTTCTTGGACCAGTTCTCGATGGTCGAGTAGCGCAGGTGTGCGCGTTTGCCCACAAAAAGCTCCACAGCGCCGGCGTGGAGGTTGGCCACGTTGTACTTGGGCGCGGAGCAACCCTCGATAAAGTGCAGGTCGGCATCGTCCTCGACGATGATGAGCGTGTGCTCAAACTGACCGGCGCCCTTGGCGTTGAGGCGGAAGTAGCTCTGCAGCGGAAAATCGAGCTTGGTGCCCTTGGGCACGTAGACAAACGAGCCGCCCGACCACACGGCGCCGTGCAGGGCCGCAAACTTGTGGTCGGTGGGCGGGATGAGCGTCATAAACTTCTCGTGGATGAGCGGCTCCCACTGCGGGTCATGCAGGGCTTCCTCAATACCGGAGTAGACGATGCCCATCTTGGACGCCGTGTCCTGCATGTTGTGGTAGACGAGCTCGGAGTCGTACTGCGCGCCGACGCCCGCCAGGTAGCTGCGCTCGGCCTCGGGGATGCCCAGGCGCTCAAAGGTATTCTTGATGTCGTCGGGCACCGACTCCCAGTCGTGCTTTTGTTCGGTGTTGGGCTTGACGTAGGTGACGATGTTGTCCATGTCCAGGCCCTCGATGGAGGGGCCCCACGTCGGATCCGGGAAGCGGTTGAAAATCTCGAGGGACTTGAGGCGCAGGTCGAGCATCCACTGCGGCTCGTCCTTCTTGGCGCTGATCTCGCGCACGATGTCGGGCGTGATGCCGGCGTCGAGGCGCTCGAATCCCTCCTCGCCATAGGTGAAGTCGTAGAGGCTGCGGTCGATGTCCGCGACCTCGGTGCGGTTCTTGGTCATTGCGTCGCCCCTTTACGCCTGCTGCTCGGCAGCGGCGGCCTCGGCCTGGGCGCGCTGCTCGGCGGCCTCGCGCTCGAAGGTCTCAAAACCGTTCTTGTCGATCCAGGGGATCAGCGAGGCGTCGTCCTCGCGCACGATGTGACCCTTGACCATAACGTGGACGCGGTCGACATCCAGGTGCTCCAGGATGCGCGTGTTGTGCGTGATGATGAGCATGGAGCCGTCGCAGCTCTTGCGGTAGGCGTCCATGCCGTGGCTGACGGTAGACAGGGCGTCGACGTCCAGGCCCGAGTCAGTCTCGTCTAGGATGGCGAGCTTGGGCTGCAGCAGCAGAAGCTGGAGCATCTCGACCTTCTTTTTCTCGCCGCCCGAGAAGCCCACGCCCAGCTCACGGTTGAGGTAGGCGGTGTCCATGTTGAGCTCAGCCGCGAGCTCCTTGACGCGACGGCGGAACTCCTTGCCCTTCATCTCCAGGCCGGGGCGGCCGGCGATGCTGGCGCGCAAAAAGCTCGACAGCGGCACGCCCGGAATCTCGACCGGGGCCTGGAAGCTCAGGAACAGGCCGGCGCGCGAGCGCTTGTCGGTGGTGAGCTCGGTGATGTCCTGGCCGTCAAAGACGATACGGCCGTCGTTGACCGTGTAGACGGGGTCGCCCATGACCAGGTGGCCGAGGGTGGACTTGCCGGCGCCGTTGGGTCCCATCAGCACGTGGGTCTCGCCGGCGGCGACGTTGAGGTTGACGTTGTGGAGGATAGTCTTCTCGTCCACGGAGGCGGTCAGACCTTCGATGGAAAGCAGCGGATTTGCGCTCATGCTGTCCCTCTCTGTATATGGCGTACTCATAGGTGTACTAAACCCTAGGAATCTTCTCGGAATAAAGTTACTATGGGTTCGGCGTTAGTCAAGGGAAAACCCGACTAATCCACTCGACTTTTTAGATGTGGGACATAATAATCAGGCTTGTTTGCCCCGCGTGCATAAGATTTGGGACAAACAAGCCTGGTATTTTGTCTCGGCTACGATGAGAGGGTAGGTATGCTCATTTCTTCTAAGGGCCGCTATGCCCTCCGTCTGATGATCTATATCGCAGCGCTTGGTGACGCCGAGGGCAAGATTGCCCTTCGCGAGGTCGCTGACCGCGAGCATATTTCACAAAAGTATTTGGAGCAGCTGGTTCGTCCGCTCATGAAGGCGGGCCTGCTTAGGAGCGTGCGCGGTAAGGGCGGCGGCTACATGATGGCGAAGGACCCGGCCGAGGTGCGCGCCGGCGACATCCTGCGTGCCGTCGAGGGCAGCACGGCTCCGGTGGCGTGCGATGGCATCGACAACAGCTGCACCCGCAGCGATTTGTGCTCGACCGTCAAGTTCTGGCGCGGTTTGGACGACGTGATCGAAAAGTACGTCGACGGCGTGACGTTGGCCGACCTGGCCGCCGTCCCCGAAATCAACTTTGACATTAAGCTGTAGGGGTGCAAATGGCATCTCTCGACAAGGTGTACAAGCAAATCGAAGTTTTTGCTCGGGAATGTGACGCCGAGAAGGTCGTGTTGTTTGGTTCTCGTGCTCGAGGCGACAACTTGCCCAAGAGCGATATTGACATCGCCGTAGCAGGTTGCCGGGATTTCGGCCGTTTCTCATATTTGATCGAGGAACATCTTGATACTCTTTTAGATGTAGATGTCGTCAATCTCGACGAGTCCCTCTCGCAGCAATTGCTCGATGAGATTGCCAGGGATGGTGTGATTCTGTATGAAAAAATATGAGAACTTTGTTAGCGCCTTGGCGAATCTTGAGGATGCGCCCAATCAGGATCTCAACAATGATTTTGTTCAGAGTGGATTGATTAATAAGTTCAATCTTCAATTTGAACTGAGCTGGAAGCTCCTTAAGCGTCTGCTCGAGTATGAGGGCGCCACGCTTGCCGCGTCGGGGTCTCCTCGTGCCATCGTGAAGGAGTCGTACCGATTCTACGACTTTATTGATGAGGCGGCCTGGCTAGACATGCTCAGAGACCGCAATACGAACGTCCATATCTACGACAACAAGCTCGCTCAAGATTTGATTCAGCGCATCTTGAACGTCTATATCCCCGCTTTCTGTCAGTTGAGGGACGGGCTGATGGAGCGATACGGCGAGCTTCTGATGGCGCCCGACGACCAGTTTGTTTAATTCCTTAAGATTTCGCGGAGGGTTGTTGCCGTTTACCGAGGGGTTGTTGTGCAACAACGGGCGAGCTGCAATACTTACTCTTATCTTTGCAAACTGCACTTTAACTACACCAATGCAGGGAGGATCTTATGCAGCCCAAGCATTCCGCTATTGTGGCGGGCCTGACGCTGGCGCTTTCGTTTAGCACCGTCGCCGCGCCGGCACCCGCCGCTGCCGAGCAGCCCACGCCGGGCGTCGCCTCGGATGTCACCGATATCGATAAGGGCCTCTACACCCAGCAGTCCTTCTCGGGCGTTCTGAGGTCGGTCCAGGGCGTTTCGTTTGTCAACGTCACCCCCGAGATGAAGTACTTTACCAAGTACGAGAGCCATGGCAACTACAACCAGGGCTTTTCGTATGGGGACGGCTATAACGCGCTGGGCTATTACCAGTTCGATCGCCGTTGGTCGCTCATCCCGTTTATGAAGCAGGCCTACAACTACAACCCCGAAAAATACAGCATGCTCAAGGACGCGATCGATCGCGGCAGCGAGATTTCCAACGCGAGCAATGCTATGTACGAGAACGGCCAGCTTACCGAGCTGGGTCGCATTGCGCAGGAGGCTTTCCAGGGCGCCTACAATACCGATCCTGCTGAGTTCTCGGCGCTTCAGGATGCCTATGCGTACAACTCGTACTATGCGGTGACCGAGGCGTGGCTCAAGAGCGGCCTGGGCATTGATATTTCCGGTCGCGCCGATTGCGTCAAGGGCATGGTCTGGAGCATCACCAACATGTGCGGTACCGGTGGCTGCAGGGACTTCTTCCGTTGGGCGAATCTTTCCAATGATATGACCGACCGAGAGTTTGTGACGGCACTTGCCAACAGCGTGGTCAATAACGTCGCGACTAAGTTTTCGAGCCAGCCCCAGTATCATGAGGGCTGGAAGAACCGTTATAAGAATGAGCTGAAGGACTGCTTGGCTTACATTGCCGAGGATGAGGCCGCCGCGCCCTCGACGCCCGTGCAGCCCGAGCCCACGCCGGCGCCCTCGCCGACACCTGATTCGAATGACGACTCGAGTGACGATGCCAACGATGACAGGATGGATGCGCCCTCGACCGATGCTGACGGTGATGGCTCTGCTGGTGGCACTACCAACAACGGCTCTACCTCGAACGGCTCCGATTCAAACGGCTCTGCTGCGGGCGATTTGTCTTCAAGCTCTGCCGGCAATACGGACAGCGACGCTTCTGGTTCGACCGGCGCTGGCACCTCTAACTCATCCACCGGCTCGAGCGATTCGTCCGTTGACACCGGCTCTAACAACGGCTCCGGCTCTGACGCAACCCCTGGTTCCGATGCTTCCAAGGATGACTCGAATAAGGCGCCGGACGTTCCCGTTGCTTCGCCGGACAAGAAGCCTTCTTTCTCCGAGCAGCTTGGTTCTACGCTGGGCTCTTCGCTGATGGCTGGCGTCAATAACGGCTCGACCCAGAACAAGGGCAACTCTGATCAGGTTTCCACGGAAAAGATCGAAGCCGCAAAGGGCGACTCCAAGGACAAGGCTTCCGAGAAGACCGAATCCGATAAGGGTTCTAGCTCTGAGGAGAAGAGCGACAAGTCCGAACAGAAGAAGGACGAGGATAAGAAGTCTGAATCTGAGGAGAAAGACAAGAGCAAAGGCAAGACTGAGGACGGAAAGCAGCAGAGCGAGGACAGCGGTAAGGGCAACACCGATGACCAGGTCCAGGAGCAAAATGACTCCAAAACGGTGACCACCACGACTACGACGACTACAACTACCAAGTCTTCGGGCGGCAACATGCCCAAGACGGGCGATCTGATTGTGATGGCGAGCCTTGCCAGTGCAAGCTTGGCCACACTGGGCGCTACGTCTATCGTAAGTGGTAAGCATAAGCTCGATCAGCAGAAGAAGGCTTCTGGGGAGGACGGCTCGGAGGAGTAATCTTCCAGATCGTTTTCTATAAGAGTTTGGGACGGGGTCCGGTGCGGCGGCATCGGGCCCCTTTTTTGTTGTGCAACGATTTGTTATGCCCCCTCGGGGGTCTGTTGCTACCGCTGCCCGAAACGTTTGCATGTCGATATTGTTGCGCTCTACCCGCTCGCTACAATGGGCATCGTGCTGCGTTAGAAGGAGAGTCTACGGTGTCTGAACAGGTGAATTGTGGTTTTACTCATGCGTTTGGTGCACGGTTGCTCAATCATGCGGATAGCGCAGCTCTACCGGTTGATGCACACGACTTTTCCGATGCAATCAATCGGTGTTTGCTCGTCGATAAGACTATGTTTATTGCCGATATATTGGACAGTGAAGCACCTGTTGCGTTTTGCTGTCGGCCCAAGGGTTTTGGCAAGAGCATGAATTTATCGATGCTCAAGTGCTATTTGGAACGACCTGATCACCGGCTGCCGGATCGAAGCCCATTCGTCTGCACCCAGATTTGGCAGGCGGGCGGCGGTCGCTATCGTGATGAGTACGCGAGTTATCCGGTCATCATGCTCGACTTTACAGCTGCCGCTTCGAGGCATGGCGCTGGTGCTGCGGCAGCAATTCGCGGGGCTGTCGTGCGCGAGTGCGCCCGATTGCTGCCGCTGCTTGCCGCGCCTGATCTGTCAAGACGTGAGGTTCGTCTTATCGAGAGGGCGGCGCGTGGGGTGGCCAGCGATAAGGAGATCGATGCGGCGCTTGGCGTGCTTATTAAACTGCTTCAGACGGCTTTCGATGAGCGGGTTGTTCTTCTGATAGACGACTACGACGCGGTATGTCCAAAGCGTTTGGACGCTAAGGACGACGGTAGCGTGGATTCCCTAGAGTCGCTCAGCCGAATGTTGTTCGACACCATTGCCGATGCCGGCGACTCGTTGCGATTGACGTGTCTGATGTGCGAACGCCCCGGTCATGCCGAGTTTGCGTTGTCCCAACGTGGGGTTTCCTATCGGTCGGCGACAGCGTTGTCGAGTTGGTGTGATCGATGGTTCGGTTTTTCGGACGACGAAGTCCAAGTGCTGTTGGATTGCATCGGTCGCAACGGCTGTCTGGATGACGCGCGTGAGTGGCTCGAGGGCTATCTGTTTGGTGGTTTTTATTGCTCGAGCCCGGAGCGCGTGGTGGACTACGCACATCGCGATTGCGTCGCGCCCGTTCGGGCGGATCTGTATTGTTACGCCGACCGTCTGGGCGCATGCGTCGGCGACTGGAATCTCATTCGCCTGTCCACATTGTTCGATTTGGTTGAGCCGCATGGGTTTATTGAGGCGCCAGTGCATATGCATGCCGAGGAGGTCGATGCCGCCAAGCCCGAAGATATCTGGATTGCGCTGTATCTGTCTGGATTCCTTACGACGGATATGACGGGGCATTCGGAGGACGGCGCGTGCCTTCGTTCCCTGCGTCTGCCTAATAACGAAGTGCGTCAGGCGCTCCGTCTTGTAATTCTGGAATGGTTTGAGTGCGCCGTTGAGGACGTTGGAGTTATCGACTCGTTCCATGACGGGCTGTGTCGAGGAGACGAGGACACTGTAAAGCAAGCTTTGAGCTGTGCTATCGGCGATCTGGGCATCGATGTGGGCCAATCAGATATGCCGACAGCCTATCATCTGGCGCTTCAGGGGCTCTGCTTTGGACTGCCCGGCTATTGCAATCCCAGCTCCAAGCGAAGTGGCGTCTCGGATCGCTGGGATATCCAGGTGATTCCCACCGGTCGGGTGTTTGACGTGGCCGACACGCTCGGCATGCTCGATGAGCGACCGCTCATTACGGTCAACATGTTGTACGACCCTGGCGTCGATGCCCTGGGCCTGGAACTGTTGGCGGTTCAGGCGCTGCTCGACATAGAGCGCGACGGCATCGATGATATCCGCGTGCCGCGCCCCGCCGTCGGGCGCATGCGTTGGGGCTTTGGCTTTGACGGTCAGCGTGTGTCCGTGGTGTGTCAACGACTGTAGCGGCGGGCGAAAGCCCTTTACTACTCGGCGTCCTTCAGGGGCGGCATGGGCTTCCAGTTGGGATCCTTAACGATCTTGCGGGCGTCCTTCATGCCGCGGCGCAGCGCCGGAATGCCGGTCTTAAAGCATTTGTCGACTGCTGCCAGACGAATGAACTCCTTGCAGAAGGTCGCGGCATTGCCCAGACGGAACAGCATGGGGTGGTAGTCACCGTAGATCTGCATATAGCGAGCGAGGAAGCCTCGGTTGCGCATGATGTAGTA
>CAKURW010000049.1 GCA_934675795.1 uncultured Collinsella sp. | reverse complement strand
TCATCCGGTCCGACCGGGCCGCGCGGCAAGGAGATATATTGCCAGACCGGAGGGGCCCCGGGGGCGGGAATCTGGGCGTACACATTTCCTACACATCTTGGGATCCGACTAACGTTTGCCAGCCGTTACCTACCGCTCGCCGAGCATCTCTTTATATAAGGCAGTCTCATGGTTAAAGCGGATACGTCCCCCTAGCTAAAGCACAGCCAGCATCGAGCAACTCATCACGTTCTTCCACCGAGAACCCCTCGGCGTAGACGCGCACCACTGGTTCGGTCCCGCTAGGACGAACCAGCAGCCACGTGTCATCCTCGAATGCCAAACGCAAGCCATCCATATGACTAACGTTTTGCGGCACCTTGCCACAAATCGACTTGGGGTTTACGCCCGGCAGCAGGGTTCGTAACGTTTCGGCATCTTCGGCCTCAAGGCGCAAATCCCGTCGACCGTAACTCGTCTTACCAAAACTGTCCTCGAGTTGGTCGACCAGAACGCCCAAAGGCGCGTCCGTCTTAGCCATAAGCTCACACAGAATCAGACAGGCGAGGATTCCATCGCGCTCGGGCATATGCGCGGCGATGCCGATACCACCGGCTTCTTCACCGCCTATGAGGACGCCGCCCTTCTTCATCTCCGCCGCTATATATTTGAAACCGACTGGTTTGACGGTCACGCGGCAGCCAAGCGCCTCGGCAATGCGACGCACGAGCGTCGAGCATGAAAGATTGACGACGACGCGCCCCTCCAAATTACGAAATTGAACCAAGTCGCCCAAAACGAGCGCCATGATCTGATGCGGATGTATATATCTGCCGCGCTCGTCAACCGCACCGATACGGTCGGCGTCGCCGTCGGTCACCAGACCAGCGCAAGCTCCGTCATCGATAACCGTGCGCTCGCAAGCGTCCACCCAAGGCTCAACGGGGTCGGGGCAGATATCTTCTTGGTCAGACGCCTGCCCGGCGTGAATCTCGTGCACCTCAACGCCAAGCTCGCGCAGCAAGTCGGCTAGATAGCCCTGGGCTGCGCCGCCCATGGGATCGACAACCACGCGCAGGTGCGCGGCGCGGATGGCTTCGGCATCGACAAACGATGCCACCGCCTGCATATAGTCAGGAATGATATCCGCGGTGCGATATTGCCCCTCGATCCCCATTGGCTCGGGAGCCATGGTCTCTTCGAGCTCTTCGATGACATCCTGGTTGGCGGTCGAGCCGTCACCCATGCGAATCTTGAGGCACAGATAGCCCTGCGGATGATGGGACCCCGTCACCATGAGCGCGCCGCACGCCTCACCGTCATAAGCCGCCGCCCACGTAAGGGCAGGGGTCGGAACAGGTCGCGAAGCGAGCACGGCGTCCAGCCCGTGCGCTGCTAGCACGCCCGCCGCAAGCTCAGCGAACTCGCTCGCCAGGGGCCGGGTGTCGAACCCTATATATACCGTTTTGCCCGGATTGGTCTTTTGCCACAACTCGCCGACGGCATCGGCGATACGGGCAACGTTATCGGCAGTGAAGTCCTCATCGACGCGAGCGCGCCAACCGTCAGTTCCAAAATGAATTATCGCGCACACGCGCAGACACCTCACAGTGTTTGGATCATGGTACGCATGGGGTATACCCGCAACATGCACTCGGCAACCTGCCGGCACCAGCATTCACCATTTGGGCAAATGCTGCCGAGGACATGCAGGCAATAAAAAACTGCCCCGTATGGAGCGGTTTTGCCCTTTATATATCGAGCGCCTCGGCCATCGCTGCCGTAGTGATTGCCGTGGTTCCACAACAACTGCCCACCATTGCGGCGCCGGCATGTCTCCATTCGATGCATGCGCGCGCGAAAGCTTCGGGGTTCTCGTGCCATACGGGGCCATCCTGAGTCTGGACCGGATCGCCCACGTTGGGACGCACCGTGACGGGAGTAGTCGCCGATGCAACCATCCTGGGCACCGCCGCGTTCGCGGCCGCAAGCGAACAGCAATTAACACCAACCGAGTTTGCGCCGTGTTTTTCGGCGTACAAAACGGCTGCCTCGATGTTGAGGCCATCGCCCAACAGGTCGCCTTTATCGTCAACGACAAAACTCACCAGAACAGGCATGCCGTCGGCGGCATCTCGGGCGCCGGCAAGCATGGGCTGCAAATTACGGATAGACGTCACCGTCTCGATCAGTAGACCGTCAACACCAGCATTGAGCAAGGCGTGCGCCTGTTCGCGCGCAATGCCTCGGATTTCACGATACTCGGCAGAATCCTCGGCAAACCACTCAATACCGATCGGGCCCATCGAGCCCAGCAGCAGTTGAGGGTGCGCCTGGCGGGCATCGTCGACGGCCCCGCGATTGACCTCCGCCACGGACGGCGCAATCTGGTCGTGCTTGAGGGCATAGCTTGATGCCTGAAAGGTGTTGGTAATGAGCACCTGCGCGCCGGCGGCAACATACAGGCGATGGATACGAGAAACGGTCTGCGGCTCTGCCAGATTCCAAAACGCCGGTGGAATGTCGGCGGCATCGTACTCGCTCAACAGAACACTGCCCATGGGGCCCTGCGCCAACAAGGTCTCGCTTGACAAGCGGCGCGTAAGCTCCTCGGCACCAAAGCGGTTGTAATAACTCGTATCCATATATGTGTTTCGCTATCCCTCGACGCTGATTCCCTGCTTTTCGAGATAGGCGAGCCAGCGGCTCATCGTGTCCTCGGAAAGCGCATGTTCCATCATGCAGGCCTCGGAATCGGCTCGCTCAAATTCGACACCGAGCTCCTGAACCAAAAACGTGCGGATGAGGCGATGACGGTACCAGATAGCCGTACCAACCTCGCGGCCGCGATCGGTCAGGATCACCTTGCCGTAGTGCGATTGCTCGACAAGCTCGGATGCCTTGAGCGCCGAAACCGCTTTATTGACCGATGCCTTGGAGACGCCAAGGCGCTGCGCGATGTCGACCGATCGAACGCCGTTGGTTTCCCCCTCTTCGCTTTCAATGCGAACCATGCACTCCAAGTAGTCTTCGTTCGCCACCGTCAGATGTAGTTCGCGCGAGCTATTTGTCGTATCCATGATCTTCCGTCCCTTCTGCATTCAATGGCTGATTCTACCCCATCCAAGCGTCGCGGTATGCCGTGGCATACCGTGCTAGAGTTCTTGTTGCACACGACGACCAAGATTGGAGCGGTCTTTATGGAAAACACCACCACGAGCCCCGATGTCCTCGAACGCTTTTTGCGCTACGTCCAGATCAACACGCAGTCCGAGGATGCAAACTGCGACCAGGTACCCTCGAGCGCCGTTCAGTTTGACCTTGCCAACGTGCTGGCTGAAGAGCTGCGCGAGCTTGGTGCGGAAGATGCCCACGTGACCGAGCACGCCTATGTCTGCGCGCATATCCCCGCAAGTGCGGGCGCTGAGGACAAGCCCGCCCTGGGCCTGATCGCCCATCTCGACACCACCGAAGTTGCACCGGGCGCCGGCGTGAAGCCGCACATCGTACACTACGAAGGCGGCGACCTGGTCTGCGGCACGGTTGACGGTAAGCCCGTTGCCATGAGTACCGCCAAGCTTCCCGCCCTGAATGACCTCGCGGGTGAGGACCTGGTCTGCAGCGATGGCACCACGCTGCTGGGCGCGGACGACAAGGCAGGCGTCGCCGAGATCATGTCGCTTGTCGCGCGTATCGCTCAGGACCCCTCTCTGCCCCATCCCGCACTCGGCATTTGCTTCTGCCCTGACGAGGAGATCGGCCACGGAGCCGAGCTGTTGGATATCGATGCCTTTGGCTGCAAGTACGCCTACACGGTCGACGGCGGCCCCATCGGCGAGCTGGAGTGGGAGTGCTTTAACGCCGCCGAGGCGACCGTCCGCTTTGAGGGCCAGTCCATCCACCCGGGCGACGCTAAGGGCCGTATGGTCAACGCAGGCAATCTGTTCTGCGACTTCAACGCGTTGCTCCCCTACGTGCAGCGCCCGGAGTATACGGAAGGCTACGAGGGCTTTTATCACCTTGAGGGTGTATCTGCGACCGTCGATCACGCCACAGCGCGCTATATCGTCCGCGACCATGACGCCGCCAAGTTCCAGCAGAAACTCGACCTTATTGATGCCGCCGCCTCGATGCTCAACCAGCGTCTGGGTGAGGAGCGCGTGACGGTCGAGATTAAGCAGCAGTATCGAAATATGGCCGAGATCGTTCGTGACTATCCCGAGCTTATTGATGTTGCCAAGGAAGCCTACCTTGCCTGCGGCGTTGAGCCCCAAGTGCTGCCGATTCGCGGCGGCACCGACGGCGCTCAGCTGTCGTTCCGCGGTCTGCCCTGCCCCAACCTTTCCACCGGCGGCTATTGCTACCACGGCGTCAACGAGTTCGTCCCGGTCAGTTCGCTCGTCAAGATGACCGACGTGCTCCAGGAGCTCGTCGCCCGCTTTGCATAGGGAACTCGAACAATCCAGGTAAGCAAAACCGCCCCGTCCTCAAAACCGAGAACGGGGCGGTTTTTGGTGCAAGGGGAGTAGTCAGCACCGCAGGTTGAGCCAACGTCAGCGAGCGACGTCCAAGGCGAACAAGTTGGCATGAAAAAGGCAGGGCATTGACCTTCTGGTCATGCCCTGCCTTTTGAATGACAAATTGTCGCCTTGGGCGGCGCGCAGCGTCGAGCCGTTACGGCGTTTGGTAAAACGCCGTAACTTAGTAGTTGGCTTCGTAGCCGTTGCCGTCGCCGGTGGGCTCTTCGTAGTAGTCCGAATCGCTCGAATCGCTTGAGTCATCGGAATCGTCAGAGCTGACCGATGAGGTTGCGGTACCGTTTGCGTAGTCGTCAGACGTGTTGTTGTTCAGGTCGCCGATCGTAGAGCTGGAACCGTCGGAAAGACCCATGGTGTTGGGACCCTTGGGATCCTTGCCGGCATCGACGCGCTCCATCATTTCCTTGAGCTCGTCCTCGTAGACAAAGACGTAGCTCACACCGTCGATCATGGTGCTGTCGTCGGCGTACGAGGGCAGGTTGGCCGAGTAGATACCGTCGACATCCATACCGCGCATGGCGTTGACCGTAGCCACGATATCCTGAACGCTCATATCGGTTACGAGCATATCGGACAGCGAATTAACCAGGCCAAAGATCTTCGTGGCATCGAAGTTATTGAGAATCTGGTTGGCAAGGGCGCCAAGTACCTGACGCTGGTGGCGCATGCGCGTGTAATCGCCGTCGGCATAGGTGTAGCGGCAGCGGGCATAGGTAAGGGCGGTGGCGCCGTCCATATGCTGCTGACCAGCGGTAATCTTAATATCCAGGTGCTCGGGGTCGTCAACATCATCGGTTGCGTTAATGTCGATACCGCCAACCGAATCAATCAGCGCCTGCATACCGTCGAAGCTGACCTCGGCATAGTGGGAAATCTGAACACCGCACAGCTCGTTGACCGCCTCGACCATGACCTCGGCGCCGCCAACGGTATGGCAGGCGTTGATCTTCATGGTCTCGCCCTTGTACTCGACCTTAGTGTCGCGCGGAACGGAAATGAGCGTCGCCTGCTTTTGCGTGGGGTCGATGCGTGCCAGGATAATCGAGTCGGCACGATACGTATCCTCGCCCGGACGGCCGTCGGTGCCAAGAAGCAGCACGTAGAACGGATCCTTTGCCTCATCGGTGTCAACCAGAACCCGACGCAGATTGTCGGTAATGACATTAGAATCGCCGAGCTTGCCCATAATGGTGGCAAACCACAGGCCGGCAGCGGTAGTGGCACTCAGCAGCACGCCAAGCACGACAATGAGCGCGACGTGACGAATCGTGTGGCTACGACGACGTTGGCGAGCGCGCTCGGAATAGCGAGCCACGTTATCGCGACTGTAGATCTTGGCCTGCGCACCAGTTGAGGGTCTTCGGGTGCTAGTATCCGCGAGGGGCTTTTTATTAAACATAGGCAACCTGTATTAGTAGATGACGGGATCGGGGACGGTAGCATGCTCGACATGCGCGCCGAGCGCCTGCAGCTTTTCGACAAACTGCTCGTAGCCGCGCTTGATGTGATGGATAGCCGAAACCTCGGTCGTCCCGTCGGCGATCAAGCCCGCTACGACGAGGGCCGCTCCGCCACGCAGATCGGGCGAGGTAACCTGTGCACCCGAGAAGCCCTTGACGCCATGAATCATGGCATGATGACTCTCGATACGAATGTCGGCACCCATGCGCACCAGCTCAGAGGCAAACATAAAGCGATTCTCGAAGATGTTCTCGGTGATAACGGAGCTACCGTCGGCAAGGGCGGAGAGTACCATAATCTGCGCCTGCATGTCCGTCGGGAAGCCGGGGAACGGAAGCGTCTGGATGTCGACCGGCTTGATACGCTCGGCACGGTTTACATGGACGCCATCCTCGACGCGCTCGCAGTCGATACCCATGAGCTCCATCTTCTTGAGCACCATGCCCAAGTGAATGGGGCAAAAGCCCGTGACATCGACACCGCGATCGTCGGCCATCAACGCACCGGCAACGATAAAGGTACCGGCCTCGATGCGGTCGCCCACTACGCGATGGGTAACGGGATGGAGCTCTTCCACGCCTTCGATAGTCACGACGGGCGTGCCGGCGCCAACAATCTTGGCGCCCATCTCGTTGAGCATGTTGGCGAGATCGACAATCTCGGGCTCGCGGGCGGCATTGTCGATAACCGTGGTGCCCTGTGCGCGCACAGAGGCCATGATGAGGTTCTCGGTCGCACCGACGCTGGCGAACTCGAGCGTGACGGTGGTACCGCGCAGACCTTGGGGCGCATTAGCGTTGATGTAACCGTGGGCGGTATCGAACTCAACGCCCAGGGCCTCGAGACCCAGAATGTGCATATCGATCTTGCGAGCACCCAGGTTGCAGCCGCCCGGCATGGCAATCTTGGCGCGATGGAAGCGGCCCAGCAGGGGTCCCATGACGGCGGTGGAAGCACGCATCTTGGCAACGAGCTCGTAGGGGGCCTCCCAAGAATCGACCTGAGAGGTATCAATCTCGAGCGTGTGCTCGTCGAGAACATCGATCGTAGCGCCCATGCCCTTGAGCACCTTGCCCATCACGTGAACATCGGAAATATCGGGCACGTTCTGCAGCGTCGTCTTGCCCGGCGCCAGAAGCGTTGCCGCCATGAGTTTGAGCGCGGAGTTCTTGGCACCCGAGACGGGCACGGAGCCTCCGATGGCGTGGCCACCCTCAACGCGGATAATATCCAAGGTCTACCCTTTCAAAAAGCATGCCCGGGGTGGCTGGGCCATCCCGGGCATGATGTGTTCGCAAATGGTCGAACGCTAAATCGTTTGACTATTGGGCAAGCTTGAGCTTACACCATGCGATTTCATTATAGAGGTAGGCGCGGCGTGCATCATCCTCCGACAAATTACCCAGCTTCTCTTCAAAACCTTGAATATCAGCTTTAAGCTTGTCGGCATCGACGGTCGCCAAATCGCAAGCGCGCTCGGCGAGAACGGTCACGACATCGTCCGCAACCTGGGCATAGCCGCCGGCCACGGCAAACGTGTGGTCGACAGTGCCCATGGCCTTATCGGAAACGCGAACGTAACCGCGGTCGATCGTGCAGATCTCGCTGGAGTGAGCAGGCAGAACGCCAAACTCGCCATCCGTGGACGGAATCGACACAAACGCAGCGTCGCCCTCATAGGCGCAGCTCACGGGGCACACGATGCGGATACGCATAACCTACTTCTCCCCCATCTTGCGGGCGCGCTCGCGCACGTCCTCAATCGTGGAAGCATAGCGGAAAGCCTGCTCGGGCAAGTCATCGGCCTTACCGTCGACAATCTCGGCGAAGGAGCGGACGGTATCCTCGACGCGGACGTAGACACCGGGGTTGCCGGTGAACTTCTCGGCGACGTGGAAGGACTGCGAGAGGAACTGCTGAATCTTACGAGCGCGGTTGACCGTAAGGCGCTGCTCCTCGGACAGCTCGTCCATACCCAGAATGGCGATGATGTCCTGAAGGTCGGAGTACTCCTGCAGGAGCTCCTGGACCTTGACGGCAACACGGTAGTGCTCCTCGCCGACGATCGAGGGATCGAGAGCGTCGGAGGAAGACGCGAGCGGGTCGATAGCCGGGAACAGGCCGAGCGATGAAATGCTACGCGAAAGAACCGTGGTGGCGTCGAGGTGCGTAAACGTCGTGGCAGGCGCCGGGTCGGTCAGGTCGTCTGCGGGGACGTAGACAGCCTGGACGGAGGTAATGGAGCCCGTCTTGGTCGAGGTAATGCGCTCCTGGAGGTCGCCCATCTCGGTTGCCAGCGTGGGCTGGTAACCAACGGCGGACGGCATACGGCCCAGCAGTGCGGAAACCTCGGAACCTGCCTGGGAGAAGCGGAAGATGTTGTCGATGAACAGCAGAACGTCCTGGCCACGATCACGGAAATACTCAGCGGTGGTAAGGCCGGCCAGACCGATGCGCAGACGCGCTCCGGGCGGCTCGTTCATCTGACCATAGACCAAGCAGGTCTTGTCGATAACGCCAGACTCGCTCATCTCGAGGAACAGGTCGGTGCCCTCGCGGGTACGCTCGCCGACGCCGGTGAACACCGAGGTGCCGCCGTGCTCCTGGGCGAGGTTGTTGATGAGCTCCTGAATCAGAACGGTCTTGCCAACGCCGGCGCCGCCGAACAGGCCTGTCTTGCCGCCACGGATGTAGGGCTCGAGCAGGTCGACGGCCTTGATGCCGGTCTCGAAGATCTCGGTCTTGGTGGTGAGCTCGTCGAAACGGGGCGCTGCATGGTGGATGGGGTAGAACTCCTCCACCTCGGGCATGGGCTTGCCGTCGACGGGCTTGCCCATGACGTTCCAAATGCGGCCGAGCGTCTTGGGGCCAACGGGCATCTTCATGGGCTCACCGGTATCGGTGGCGATGAGGCCGCGCTGCAGGCCGTCGGTCGAGGACATGGCGACCGTGCGGACGACGCCGCCCGGAAGCTGGCTCTCGACCTCGAGGATCGTGCTCAGGTGACCGATCGGGGTCTCGGCCTCGACCGTGAGCGCGTTGTAGATCGGGGGCACCGCGCCGTCAAACTTGACGTCGACGACAGGGCCGATGATACGCACGATGCGACCATCACCGGCAGTCGTCTTCTTGGTGGCTTCCTCGACCGCAAGCTTTACGGTGTTATTAGCCATTACTGTTCCTCCAATGCTGAGGCTCCGCCGACGATCTCGTTAATCTCGGTCGTGATCGAAGCCTGGCGCACGCGACTATACGTGCGGGTAAGGGTCGAGATGATCGCGGTGGCGTTTTCCGTCGCGGAGTGCATGGCCTTGCGGCGTGCACCCTGCTCGGCAGCCGCCGAATCGATCAGGGCCTGGTAGATGACCGTCAGGATATAAGACGGCACAAGCTTGCCGAGAACATGCTCGGGAGAGGGCACGAACTCGAACGTGGACGAGATGCGCTTAGGGGCGTCGGTCTCGTTCTTACGCGGACCGTGGGCCATAGCGATCATCTCGGGGTCGAGCGGCAACAGATGCTCGACGCGAAGCTCCTGATCCACGCGGTTCTTGGCGTGGTGGTAGACAAGCTCGACACGGTCAAGCTCTCCGGCACGATACGCATCGCAGATATGAGAGGAGATCATGCGGGCCTGATTGAAATCGGGCTCAGAGGAGTTGCCCTCAAAGTGCATGACGACGTTTGCGCGGTCACGGAAATACGTGGCCGGCTTACGCCCGCACGCGATGATCTCGCACTCGATGCCGTCGTTCGCCCAAGAAGCGGCGAGCTTTTCGGCCGTGCGCTCCACCGTCGTATTGAAACCGCCGGCAAGGCCGCGGTCCGAGGCAATAACGACAATCAGGCCATGCTTGACGCTCTCATGCTTCTGCAGCATGGGATCGGTGCCCGAACAGGAGGCGTCGCCGGCGACCGTCAACATGACGTCGGTCAGCGCCTCCTTATAGGGCTCGGCCTGCTTGGATCGATCGAGAGCACGACGGATCTTGGCCGTAGAGACCATCTCCATCGTGCGCGTGATCTGCTTGGTCGTGGTAACCGAGGAGATTCGCTTCTTAATGTCGCGAAGGTTGGCCATGGGGCTTAGTTCTCCTCTGATCCAGAAACATCCGAATGGTGCTTGGCCATGAACTGCTGCTTGAAGTCGCCGATGACGCGCAAGAGCTCAGCCTTGGTGTCATCATCGATCTTCTTGGCGCGAACCTTGTCGAGCAGCGAGCCAAAGCCATTGTCCATGTACTCGATGAGCTCGGCACGGAAAGGCAGCACGTCGGCGATCTCCAGGTCATCCAGGAAGCCCTCGTTGCCAGCGAACAGCGTAACGATCTGCTCGCCAACCTCAAACGGCTTGTAGCGCGGCTGCTTCAGGAGCTCGGTCATGCGGGCACCATGGGTCAGCTGCTTCTGAGTAGCCTCGTCGAGGTCGGAGCCGAACTGGGTAAAGCCAGCGAGCTCCTGATAGGAAGCGAGGTCCAGACGGAGGTTGCCGGCGACCTGCTTCATGGCCTTGGTCTGCGCATCGCCACCGACGCGGGACACAGAGATGCCCACGTCGACTGCCGGGCGCTGACCCTGGAAGAAGAGCTCGGACTGCAGGTAAATCTGACCATCGGTAATGGAAATGACGTTGGTCGGAATGTAGGCCGAGACGTCGCCGTCCTGGGTCTCGATAATCGGCAGTGCCGTCATGGAGCCGTAACCGTTCTTCTTGGACATCTTGACGGCACGCTCGAGCAGACGAGAGTGCAGGTAGAAGATGTCGCCAGGATAGGCCTCGCGTCCGGGCGGACGATGCAGCGTCAGCGACATCTGACGGTAGGCCACAGCCTGCTTGGACAGGTCATCGTAGATGACGAGCACGTGACCGCCGGGGTTGGTCTCGCTGGCGGGCTTGCCGTCCTCGCCGTTGTACATGAAGAACTCGCCGATAGCGGCACCGGCCATAGGCGCGATGTACTGCATAGGGGCGGAATCGGCAGCGGTGGCCGAAACGATGATGGTGTAGTCGAGCGCACCGTGCTGAGCGAGGGTCTCGCGGATGTTGGCAACCGTGGAGGCCTTCTGGCCGATGGCGACATAGATGCAGACCATGCCCTTGCCGCGCTGGTTGAGGATAGCGTCGATGGCAATGGCGGTCTTACCGGTCTTACGGTCGCCGATGATGAGCTCTCGCTGACCGCGACCAATAGGCACCATGGAGTCGATGGCCAACAGGCCGGTCTGAACCGGCTCGCACACCGGGGTACGGTCGATGACGCCGGGGGCCTTGAACTCAATGGGACGACGGTGCGTGGCGACGATGTCGCCCAGGCCGTCGATGGGCTGGCCGAGCGGATTGACGACGCGGCCGAGCATGGCGCGGCTCACAGGGATATCCATAATGCGGCCAGTGGTGCGGCACTCGTCGCCTTCCTTGATGGAGTCGACGGCACCAAACAGAACGGC
>CAKURW010000048.1 GCA_934675795.1 uncultured Collinsella sp. | reverse complement strand
CCAAAGACGTGGCCGTGCGTCAGGAACAGCTCGCGGCCGGTCTCGTCGAACAGCGTGGCGTAGTCGGCCATGACGGGAAAGTCGAGGACCATCTGGTCGACCTCGGCGTCGCAGTTGCCGCGCACCGCGATGATGCGGTCGGCTAGGGCGTTGAGCAGCGGAATCACGCGCTTGGGAGCATAGTCGCGCGGCAGGTCGTTGCGCGGACCGTGGTAGAGCAGGTCGCCCAGCAGAACGATGCGGTCGGGCTGCTCGGACTCGATGGCGGTGACCAGGCGCTCGGTCCAGTATGCCGAGCCGTGGATGTCGGAGGCGACGAGGTATTTCATGGGGAGATCCTTTCGAATGGGGTTGATGGGGCGGGTGTGGCGCGTCGCCGACCGTGTCACTCAAATTGCAGAGCCGCGGCTTGTGCTGTCTGCATCACGCGCTGGAGCGGCACATTATGCTCGCGAGCGAGACGGGCGCAGTCCTCGTACTCGGGCGCTGCACGCTCGCTGCCATCGGGCAGGGTCGCCACCTTAACGGATACCTCGCCCCATGGCGTCGTTACGCGCTCAAAGCGGCGTGGCAGGCAAACGCGTTCCATCACCTGGCGACGAATGGCGTTGGTCGTGGTCTCCAAAAAGATAATCGTCTGCAAGCGCTCGATATCATCGTGCGAGCAGATTACTTGCAGCTGCCAGCCGGGGCGGCCCTTTTTGCAGTAAAGCGGCAACCAATGCACCTCGCGGGCGCCGGCCTTGCGCAGGCAATCGGCAGCGTAGGCAAGCACCTCGGGCGACGCGTCGTCGATGTCGCATTCCAGCTTGACGATGGTTTCGGGTGCATCGGTCTCGCGGGACAGTGGGGATGTGCTATCGCATTGCATACGGTCCGGATCCTTTCCGCGCGGGCTCGTTTTGTTCATCCAAACGCTAGCACATCGCGGGCGGCGCAGGGGCGGCGTCATGGGATAGGTGCGACTTTTGCTGGGCGCAAGTGCTGGCGCGCTCCAACGCCGGCCCGCTCCATTCAAACGTGTACGTCAGCCTCCAAACATGTCATTTTTTGCAGCTTTTGGAGGCTGATGCACATGTTTTGAGAGCGCAAGCGAGGCCGCACCGCGCGCCGCGCAGCCTTTCCAATCGATTTCGACCCCCGGCGTGCCCGGCGTGTTGAGAGCTGCGCCATTACAATGGAGCGGATTCGCTTGACGCAAAGGAGCCGCCATGTCTGCTTGCCCGCTGATCGATTGCCATACCCACACCTCGTTCTCGGACGGTCATGCCTCGTTTGAGGACAACGTTCGCGCCGCTGCTGCGGCCAGCTGCCGCGTCATGGTCTCAACCGATCATCTCGCCCTGCCCGCCAGCATGGACGCCAACTGCGAAGTGCAGGTTACTGAGGGCGACCTGCCGGCGCATCGTCTGGCTTTTGAGGACGCCCGCAAGCTCGCCGCGCAGATCACGCCGGAGCTCGAGCTTATCTATGGCTTTGAATGCGACTGGTACGAAGGTTGCGAGCCTTTGGTTGAGCGCTGGTCCGCGGGTGCCATAGTGCGCTTGGGCAGCGTGCATTGGATTGGCAACCCGGGCGATATCATGGCCGGTGCCGCGGGTACGGCGGGAACGGAAAACGTCGCTCGCCCCGATACGCCCGATTCCCTTTGCGGTTGGATCGACGACGACACCGACCTGCACGTTTGGGAAAACCTGGGCGTGCGCGGCGTGTGGGAGCGCTATGTCGACGACTGGTGCCGCGCCTGCGAAAGCTCGCTCAGCTTTGATGTGATGGCTCACCCTGACCTGGTCATGCGCTTTTCGAAGGAAGGCTTTACGCCCGACTTTGACCCCGCACCGTTTTGGCAGCAGATGGCCGAATGCGCCCACGATACGGGCCGCCGCATTGAGGTCTCGACCGCCGCACCGCGCAAGGGCCTCGACGACTACTATCCCACGACCGGATTGCTGCATTGCTTTGCCCACGCCGAGGTGCCGATAACTTTTGGCTCGGACGCACACCGCGCCTGCGACATCTGCTGGAACATCCGTGAGGCCCAGGCACACGCCTACGACTGCGGCTACCGAACCTTCGGCATCCCCCACCTCACCGGAGAATGGGAGTCCACGCCCCTCGCCTAACTAGTCGTTTAAGAACGTCCCCAATGACTAGTGGCGGCGGGCGTTGAGTTCGCCGGCTAGCTCGTCGAGGGTAATGCCGTAGCGCTCAAGCGTCACGAGCAAGTGGTAGACCAGGTCGCCAGCCTCGTAGCGGATGTGATCGTGATCGTTATCCTTGCAGGCCATGATCACCTCGCTCGCCTCCTCGGCAAGCTTCTTGAGCAGCTCGTCCTCGACGTCGGTCAGCAGGCGAGCGGTATAGCTCTCCTGCGGCGATGCGTCGCGACGGCCGTGAATCACCTCGGCGAGCCCCGTCAGCGTCTCACCGATATTTCCATCCTGAACGTTTGCGGTGCGCACACCCATAGTTCAATCCTTTCTGGTTGGCCGAGCGTCTAATCGAGCGCCCGCCCTACGCGAGTTTCTTAAAGAAGCAGGTACGGTTGCCGGTATGGCAGGCCGGACCCGGCGAGTCAACCTTGACCAGCAGCGTATCGCTATCGCAGTCGGCCCAAAGCTCCTTGACCTCCTGCATATTGCCGCTCGTCGCGCCCTTGTTCCAGAGCTCCTGGCGACTGCGGCTCCAAAACCACGTGGTACCGGTCTTGAGCGTCAGCCCCACCGACTCCTCGTTCATCCAAGCAACCATAAGCACCTCGCCGGTGTCATACTGCTGAACCACACAAGGAATCAGCCCCTTGGCGTCGTATGTAAGCTTTGAAGGATCGGTTATCTCTTCCATTTCTCTTCCCAAGTTCAAACTTCGCAGGTCGGTGAGGGTTGTCCAGGTGCCCGAGATTCCGAGCGACAAGCCCGACGACGCGTACTTAAGTACGCGAGGAGGGTTGGAGCCGGAAGGTCGGGTGCCTGGGCAAGCCGCAGCATTAGAAGTCCAGCCTCACAGGAATACCTTGAGAGGCCATATACTCTTTGACTTCGCGAATGCTGAACGTCCCAAAGTGAAAGACGCTCGCCGCCAGCACGGCATCGGCCTCGCCCTCAATCACGCCCTCGGCAAAATGCTCGAGCGCGCCCACACCGCCGCTCGCAATCACCGGAATCGGCACCGCGCGCGCCACGGCGCGGGTGAGCGCCAGGTCAAATCCGGCCTTGGTGCCGTCGCGGTCCATACTGGTCAGCAAGATCTCGCCGGCGCCGCGACGGGCCGCCTCCTCGGCCCACGCCACCGCGTCGATACCCGTGGCGTTGCGGCCGCCTGCGGTAAAGACCTCCCACTTGTCGGCACCAGATGCGCCGGGCAAACCGACGCGCTTGGCATCGATCGCCACGACCACGGCCTGGCTACCAAACGCCGCGGCAGCCTGGCTAATCAGCGACGGGTCGCGCACGGCGGCAGAGTTGAGCGACACCTTGTCGGCACCGGCTGCAACCATGGTGCGCATGCCCGCCAGGTCGCGAAAACCGCCGCCCACGGTATAGGGAATGGCTAGCTCCTCGGCCGCATGCGCCGCCATCTCGATGGTCGTCGCACGGTTGTCGCTCGTGGCGGTAATGTCCAAGAAGACGACCTCGTCCGCACCCTCGCGGTCGTAGGCGCGCGCCAGCTCCACCGGATCGCCCGCATCGCGCAAGCTCACAAAGTTGACGCCCTTGACCACACGGCCGTCCTTGACGTCCAGGCAGGGAATCACACGTTTGGTAAGCATGGGCTACTCCTCCCCTCGGGCGGCGGTCAGCGCCTGTACCAGCGTAAAGTTGCCCTCGTAGAGCGCGCGACCGGTAATGGCACCTTCAATCGCGCCCTCACCCACTGCGGCCAGCGCGCGGATGTCGTCGAGCGTCGAGATGCCACCCGATGCCACGACGGGAAAGCCCGCGACCTCGGCCACATGGCGATACGCCGCCACATCGATGCCCGCCTGCATGCCATCGCGCGCAATGTCGGTATACACCAGATGCTTAAAACCCAGCTCGGAAAGCTGCGCCACGGCGTCGTCGAGCGCCACGCCCGCGCCGTCACGCCAGCCATTCACCTTGACCTGGCCGTCGCGTGCGGCAATATCTGCCACCAACAGCTCGCCAAAGCCTTGGGCCGCCACCTCGGCAAAACCCGGCTCGGTCACGAGCACCGTGCCTAGTGCGATGCGGCGCGCACCGTAGCCGGCCAACTCGTCGATGCGCGCGAGCGAGCGGACGCCGCCGCCCACGTCCACGGACAGACCGTTGACGCCGCAGATGGCCTTAATCGCCGCCGAGTTGGCAGCGCATGTGTCCTCGTCCTCGCCAAAGGCGGCGGACAGGTCGACGACGTGCACCCAGCTCGCGCCCTGCTCGGCAAACGAGCGGGCGACCGCCACGGGGTCGTCGGAATATACCTTGCAGCGGCTGCGGTCGCCGCGCTCCAGGCGCACGACCTTGCCGCCGATCAGATCGATTGCGGGAAACAGGATCATCGGCCAACCTCCTCGACGATGTTGACGAAGTTCTTAAGGATGCGCTGCCCCAGCGCCGAGGACTTCTCGGGATGGAACTGGCAGCCCCACACGTTGCCGTGACGCACGATGCACGGGAAGCTCCGCGTATAGTGCGTGCGTGCCAGCACATCGGCGGCATCGGCGTCGTCGGCCACCGCGTAGCTGTGGGTGAAATACATGTTGGCACCCTCGGCAAAACCGGCAAGCAGCGGATCGGCCGCACCGGCGGGCGTCATGTGCACCTGGTCCCAGCCCACGTGCGGCACCTTCAGACGACTCGATTCCAAGCGCGTGCACGAGCCACGCATAATACCCAAGCCATCGACCCAGGGACCGCCAGCCTGCTCGGGGGTGTTGCCATCGGTAACCGCGCCCTCGTCCGCAGGCACGCCCTCGTTGCCGCGCTCAAAAAACAGCTGAAGGCCCAGGCAGATACCGAGCAGCGGAGTTCCGGCGGCGACGGCATCGAGCACCGCGTCCGCCTCGCCGCTCTGGCGCATAAAGGCGATCGCGTCATAGAACGCGCCCACGCCCGGGATGACCAGGCCGTCGGCATTGCGGATCTGCTCCGGATCGTCCGATGTGCAGGCGGCGGCACCGGCGCGCGCAAGCCCGCGCGTAACGCTCGACAAGTTGCCCTTGTGGTAGTCAACCACCACGATCTTCGGTTCGCCCACGCGACCCTCCCTTTTCCCATTCAAAACCTGTCCCTTTTTGGCAGGTTACAGCGAGCCCTTGGTGCTGGGGATGCCCTGCACGCGGGGATCGAGCTCGCAGGCATGACGCATCGTGCGGCCCACGGCCTTAAAGGCGGCCTCGATAATGTGATGCGAGTTGCTGCCCGCCAGCTCGCGCACGTGCAGCGTGAGCTTGGCGCCGCGCGCAAAGGCGTAGAAGAACTCGACGGCCAGCTCGGTATCGAAGCTGCCCACGCGCTCAGTCGGCATAGGCAGCTCGCAGTAGGCCTGCCCGCGGCCCGAAATATCAACAGCAGCCATCACGAGCGTCTCGTCCATGGCAATCGCCGCGTCGGCAAAGCGCGTAATGCCCGCCTTGTCACCCAGCGCCTGGCAAAACGCCTCGCCCAGCACAATGCCCGTGTCCTCGACGGTGTGGTGCGCATCGACCTCCACGTCGCCCACCGCGTGCACCGTCAGATCGAACAGACCATGGCGGCCAAAGGCGTTGAGCATGTGGTCGAAAAACGGCACGCCGGTCGAGATATCGCACACGCCGCTTCCGTCCAAGTCGAGCTTTACGACAATGTCGGTCTCGCCCGTCTTGCGGGTTACCTCGGCATAGCGGTCCATCTACATCTCCTCCTTCACCAGCGCGGCAAACGCGGCCAGCACCTCGTCGTTTTCCTGCGGGGTGCCTACGGTAATGCGCAGACAGTCCGCGAGCCCCGGCGCGTAACTAAAGTCGCGCACCAAAATTGAATACTCGTCGCGCAGACGCTCGCGCACGCGCGTGGCATGCGGCGTGCGTACAAGCACAAAGTTCGCCGCGCTCGGCCACGCCTCCACGGGCAGACCCTTGGCAGCCATTGCGCGCAGGGCACACAACTCGCGCTCGCGCTCGGATGCGACCTGTGCCACCACGGGCGCGTACGCATCGCGGGCACGCACGCAGGCAAGCGCCGCCGCCTGGCTCAACACGTTGACCGAATAGATCTGGCGAATCGCCGCGAACACGTCGATGACCTCGGGCGCCGCGATCACATAGCCCAGGCGCGTGCCGGCGGCGCCGAACGCCTTGGACAGTGTATGCAGAATCGCCAGGTTGGGATGCTCGGCGATAAGCCCCTGCGCCGTGGTGGCCGCGCCAAACGAATCGTCGGCAAACTCCACGTAGGCCTCGTCGACCATCACCATGCCGGGGCAGGCATCGCACAGAGCCGCAACAAAGTCGAGCGGCGCCACGTCACCCGTGGGATTATTGGGCGAGGTCACGATCGCCAGATTGCACTCGGGAGCCGCCGCAAGCACCGCCGCCTGGTCGAGCTCAAAGGTCGCCGGGTCGCGCCACACGTCGCGCACCTCGGTCTGGCACAGCGACGCAAAGAACGCATACTCGCTAAAGCACGGCGGGCAGTTGAGCAGGGTCCGCCCCGCGCCGCCAAACGCCAGCAGGAAGTTATAGAGTAGCTCGTCGCCGCCGTTGCCCACGCAGATGTTCTCGCGCGTCACGCCATGCCAGGCAGCAAGCTCGTCGCGCAGGTCGTTGGACATGGGATCGGGATAGCGGTTGAGCGGTGCGGCAGCCAAGGCCGCATCAACCGCCTCGCGCACGCCGGCCGGCACGGGATAGGTGTTCTCGTTGGCCGAAAGATTGATGCGCGTGGGCGTAAAGTTGGGATCGTAGGGCTCGATGCCGGTCAAGTAGGGCTGGACGAGCTCCTTCATGCGGGGCGTCAGCTCGGCCATATTAGGCCTCCTCGCCGGTCGCGCCAGCGGCACCGCCCGCAGCCGCCGCCAGGTCCACGCCCTCAGCAACCGTCGCCACGGCGTCGCCCGGCCAGGCGACCTTGGTCAGGTCGGCCGCAGCCAGTGACTCGGCACTCACGGCATCCTCGCCCTGCTCCAGCACGCGACGACGCAGGGCAGCAGAAAGCGCGTGCGCCCACAGGCCCTCGGCCTCGGCTAGACGCTGTGTGGCGGGAGCGTCAGAGAGCAGGCCCTCGGGCGTATAGCAAATGACGCTCGAGCGCTTAACGAACTCTTCGACCGAAAGCGGGTTGGAGAACATGGCCGTGCCGCCGGTTGGCAGCGTGTGGTTGGGACCGGCAACATAATCGCCGAGCGGCTCGGAGCTCCAAGCGCCCACAAAGATGGCGCCGGCGTTGCGAATGCCGCCGAGCAGGCCCATCGCGTCCTTGCAGTGCAGCTCCAAGTGCTCGGGCGCCACGGTATTCACCGCCTCGACGGCGGCAGCCATGTCGGCGGCCACCACGATGGTGCCCTCATTGTCGAGCGAAGCACGCGTGATCTCGGCACGCGGCGACTGCGCCACCAGGATATCGATGCCTGCCTCGACCTCGCGCGCAAACTGCTCGTCGCAGGTCACCAGATAGCAGGCTGCCAGCGGATCGTGCTCGGCCTGGGCCATCAGGTCGGCCGCGACCACCATGGGCTTGGCCGTGGCATCGGCCAGCACGCAGACTTCGGAGGGGCCGGCGACCATGTCGATACCCACGTCGCCCGAGACAATCTGCTTGGCCGCAGCGACAAAGGCGTTGCCCGGGCCGGTGATCTTGTCGACGCGCGGAATAGTCTCGGTGCCGTACGCCAGCGCGGCCACGGCCTGAGCGCCACCCACCATATAGATCTCGTCCACGCCGCCGAGCTTTGCCGCGGCGAGCGTATACGGGCTGATCAGGCCATCTTTCTGCGGCGGGGTCACCATGACCACGCGCTTGACGCCGGCAACCTTGGCGGGAATGGCATTCATGAGCACCGTGGAGGGATACTGCGCGCGACCGCCCGGCACGTAGATGCCGGCCGCCGCGAGCGGGGTCACCTTAACGCCGAGCATCGTGCCGTCCGCACGCGTGGTAAACCAGCTCTGCTCGACCTCGCGCTGGTGGAACTCACGAATCTGGCGTGCAGCCTTTTCGATCGCCACGGCAAAAGCGGGATCGAGGCCTTCGAGCGCGGCATCGATCTGCTCTTGCGGCAGACGGAAGCTCTGCAGCTCGACACCGTCAAAACGCTGGCAGTAATCGCGCACCGCGGCATCGCCGTTGGCACGCACGTTGGCCACGATATCGCGGGCGGCGTCGACGATGTTTTGCGGCAGCACGCCCTTGCGGTTGAGCTGGTTGGTAACGAGGCGCTCACCGGGAGCAAGCTTGATGGTCTTCATATCGGTATCCCCTATCGGTCGAGGTTGTGTTCGAAAAACGAGAGGCCGGGCGGCGGCGCCAATCGGCCCGCAGCCCGTACGTTGGGGCGCCCGTGCGCGCTCGCGCTATTGTGCCGAGCCCGCGACGGGCTCAAAATGCTTGTCCTTCACGGCAGCCGCCAAGCGATCTGCCAGATTGCGTACGCGCGGATCCAGACGTGCGGCGCCCGGATTGACAAAGAAGCGGGCCGTGCAGTCCATGATGCGGCCGGTGATGACCAGGTCGTTATCGCGCAGCGTGGCGCCCGTGGCGGCAATATCCACGATACAGTCGGTCATGCCGACGATGGGGCCCAGCTCGATGTTGCCGTGCAGTGAGACGATATCGGCGTTCACGCCGCGCTCGGCATACCAGGCACTCGCGATGCGCGGATACTTGGTGGCCACGCGAAGCGACCCGCGGCGGGCATAGTTGCGCTCGGCCTGGCCGGCGCGCCACGCGGGCTCTGCCTCGATAAACGTGCACAGGCCGTAGCCCAGATCGACCAGCTGCAGCAAGTTGAGGTCTGCCTCGATGAGCGAGTCCCAGCCACAGATGCCGCAATCGGCACCACCACAGCCCACAAAAGCGGGCGCGTCGCTGGGACGCACGATGACAAACTCGATATCGCCGACCGTGCCCTCGCCGGCACGCGTGTCGCGACCGCGCACAATCAGGTGACGGCCGGGGTCGCGCAGCTCAGAGACGTCCAGGCCCGCGGCCTCGAGCACGTCGAGCGTGTCGGCCTTAAGCGAGCCCTTGGGCACGGCGATGCGTAGCGGGCCTTCGGCGCCGCGGCCCACGGCGTGGTCACCATCGGAGGCGGCGTCCTCGGCAGAGGTATGCGCGGCCTCCAGACGCTCGAGCGAAAAGGCAAAGCCCGCCGCCGGCACCTCGATGCCGTCGCCGAACGCGCCGGTAAAGATAGAGTCGTAGCGACCGCCCGAGCCCACCGGATCGGGCAGGCCACCGGCATAGGCCTTAAAGACCAGGCCCGTGTAGTAATCGAAAGAGTTCATGATGGAGAAGTCGAACGACAGCACCTGGGCGTCCTCGGGAGCCAGACCATCAACCAGGGCACGGAGTTCGCGCGTCAGCGGCGCGACAATACCGGCAGCCGCCAGCAGCGCATCCACGCGATCGAGCACTTCGGCCCCACCGTGCAGGCGCGGCAGTTCGCTGACGGCGGCCTTAACGGCATCGGTCTCGGCGCTTGCCGCCACGCGGGCATCGAGGCCCACAAAGTCGTTGGCGTGCACGCAGCGCAGAGCCTCGGCAGCCAGTTCGCGATCCTCACAAGCCGCGAGCAGTTCCTTAAACGGACGCACGCTGCCCGCGATAATGCGTGCACCGGGAAGTGCCAGCTTGTGCACGGCCTCGGCGACCAGCGAGACAATCTCGACATCACCCGCGGCATCACCCGCGCCGATGAGCTCAAAACCCAGTTGCGTAAACTGACGCGAGCCACCGGCATTGCGCTGACACTCGCGAACCACCGGCGCCTCATAGCGCAGGCGCAGCGGCAGATCGGCCGCGCGCATGCGGGTCGAAACCAAGCGCACAATCGGCAGCGTGTTGTCGGGACGGACCACCAGCAGGCGACCGTCGTCATCAAAGAGCTTAAACGGCGTGTCCGCAATGCGGCCGCCCTCCTCGAGCGAGCCCTTGTCCTCGAGCAGCGGCGTCTCGACCGGCAGGTAATGATGCTCCCTAAAGCAGCCCTTCACCGTCAGCGCAATCTCCTCGCGCGCCTGAGCCTCCTCGGGCAATATGTCCCGGAATCCCCACGGTGTGGCCGTCATCTGGTGAGCCTCCTCATGCTGTGTTTCATATAGAACAGAAGACCAGCATAGCTCCGCCGGTCTTCTGGGTACTTTAGCATACTAGAGTGCTTGCGGGGAAAATCCGTCGCAGCCGCTCACACCGTATTCATTTGGAAACATGGGGCAGGTTGCCGCAACCCAACCCCACCTAGGCGCCAATCGCACGACGATACTCTGCCATTACCTGTGCATCGGCAGCTGCGGGGTCAGCAAAATAGCGCCAGTCATAGGTCTCGGCCGAAACAACTCCGCGATAGCCGCGCGCCACCAGCCTATCCAGGTCGGCGCGCATATCGCGGTCGCCGTCACCCCAGGCAAGATGCGTCGTGCCGTCTGCCGCAACATCGACAAAATGCACGTGGGCGACATCATCGCCAAGCAGATCGAAATAATCGTCGATGGTATCCCCCGCCACCGCCATAGCGCCCAAATCCAGACACGCCTTAAGTGCCGGATGATCAACTGCCTCGATCATGCGCTTCGTATCGGCCGCCGAGTTCACGATCATCGACTCAACCGGCTGTAGGGCCTCGAGCACCAGTCGCACGCCGCGTTCTCCCGCATGCTCGGCAATCGCACGCAGCATCGAGGCGCTGCGACCCCACGCGTCCTCGATCGGCTCGTTCAAAAATGCCCAGCCGCTCGAGACCATGACCTGCTCGGCTCCAAGTTCCGCCGCGATATCCACAACGTTCTTAAAGTACGCGAGCGTGCGGGCGCGCGCCTCATTCCCACGCGCCGCAATATTCCACGGCTTGGGGTTGTTCTGTTCGGGACAAAGCCCCACAATCCGAACGCCATACCGCTGTGACAGCTCCCGCACCTGCTCGAGCGAATCGTATCCATGGCAATCAACATACAGATGCATCGCCCCGGTCCAAAGCTCGCAACACGTGTAGCCCGAGGCCGCTGCCGAAGAAAAGAATTCCTCAAGGTCAAAATAACGATGGCTGATATTCATGACGGCAAGCAGGGGGTAGCTCATAATTACTCTCCAACCTAAACGAGGCCCCGTTCCATATAGGAGCGGGGCCCAATTACATAAACGTTATTTGCTCTTAGTAGTCGAACTGGTGATAGTAACGACGGTAGTTGAGGTTGTGCTTGGTGACCGTCTCGTAGTAAGCGGCAAGGCGATCGGTAATCAGCGAGGAGAGGATCCACGGAGACACGATGACGCGGAACTCGTCGTCAAGGCCGGGGATCGCGAACTCGGCGGTGTCGATGATGTTGATGTCGGTGTCGCC
>CAKURW010000047.1 GCA_934675795.1 uncultured Collinsella sp. | reverse complement strand
ACGATCACACGCTTAATTAAATCGACTTTCCCAAAAACGACCGTACCGCACAGACAGCTCAAAGCCCCAGCCCAAAAGAACTACTTTTTGGACGCTTTGCGCTCGTCGCGGATGCGGGCGCGGTCCATGGCCGCCTCGACAGCCGAGAAGCGGCAGCCACAGTAGTTCTGCCGATACATGCCCAGTTCGCGCGAACGACGCGTGGCCTCGGGGTAATACGGGCGAAAATCGCGAATCACCGGAGTGAGACCGCGGGCAGCAGCCAGACGCTCCAACACATCATTGCAGGTTTCGAACAACTGGTACGGCGAGACGGCGAGCGTCGTGCCCACAAACTCAAACCCGCGCTCCTGGGCCACACGGCACGCCTCGGCCAGACGCAGGGCATAGCATGCGCGACAGCGACGGGCTCGATCGGCGCCCAGCGGGGCCACGCCGGCCTCCCAGCGCCCCCGGTCCTCCCCCGCCTCGATAAGATCGATGTCGCCATCGGCACACCACCGGCGCAGCTCGTCCAAACGCCGCTGCCATTCATCGTGCGGCTGAATATTGGGGTTTGTCCAGCAGATTGTGGGCTCAAACCCTTCCTCGCGCAGCAGGCGGACCGGCTCAAGAGAGCACGGCGCACAGCACGCATGCAGCAACAACGGCTTCATCGACATCTCCTCACCCGAAAAAGCGCACGCCAAAGGACGTATCCTCGCAGGCGACAATGCGGCGGTCGCGCAAAATGGTCCGCACGTAATACCAGTCGCCCACACAGCCCGACAAATGCAAGCCGGCCGCCAGGTAGCACAGCAGCGGATAGCCCGAAAACGCAAACCCCAGGGCAAGCGCCGCCGTCACAACAACCGTCGGCGCCAGGCAAACCGCCATGTACCGCCGGCGCGAATACACAACGCCCTCGGCGCAGGCATAGATCATCGCCGTCTCGCGATTCGCCCCAAAGGTCACCTTCGCGCCCGCAGGCGCCAGCAGCTTAAAAAACACACCGTGCACCAGCTCGTGCACGGCGAACGACGCCATTGAGATCGCAGCCAAGCCGACTATCCAGCCCACGACAGCCATCCAGCCGCCCGCGTCAGCCGCATCCAAGTCTGCAGGCCCGCCCAGCAGCATAAACACCGGCACCAGGCACACGGCAAACACGCCGACTACGACCATCCCCCACACGAAGCAAGCGTGCAGAAAATCCTCGTCCTCAAACGCATGTATGTTGGAAATCTCATTCATAGCATCTTAGGATAGCGCCCCTGCCACGCACCCGCCCGCATGTGCGATAATGTCGAACGATATGCACGAATTGACCACCGCGCCGCCGAGCCCCGCGCCCGGCCGCGCCCTCAACATATGCGAAGGAGTCCCATGGCATCCAAATACTCCATGAACGACCGTCCCAGCTGGCCTCGCCGCGCCATCGTTACCGCCGGCGAGCCCTACGGCAACAAGGGCCTTCACTTTGGCCACGTTGGCGGCGTCTTTGTCCCTGCCGACTTCTTCGCCCGCTTCCTGCGCGACCGTCTGGGCCGCGAGAACGTCATCTTCACCTCGGGCACCGACTGCTACGGCTCGCCCATCATGGAGAGCTACCGCAAGCTCAAGGAGAACGAAGGCTACGATAAGTCCATCGGCGAGTATGTCGAGTCCAATCACTCCCGCCAGGCCGCGACCCTCAACAACTACAACATCAGCTGCGATATCTACGGCGGCTCGGGCCTTGAGCCGGCTGCGCAGATTCACAACGAGGTGACCGCCGAGATTATCGAGCGTCTGCACGAACAGGGCACCATCTCCAAGCGCTCCACGCTGCAGTTCTACGACGCCAAGGCCGGTACGTTCCTCAACGGCCGCCAGGTGATCGGCCGCTGCCCCATCCAGGGCTGCAAGTCCGAGAAGGCCTATGCCGACGAGTGCGACCTGGGCCATCAGTTTGAGCCCGAGGAGCTCATCGCGCCCAAGAGCCAGCTCACCGGCGAGGTGCCCGAACTGCGCCCGGTCGATAACCTGTACTTCGACCTGCCGGCCTACCTCGACTTTATGAAGACCTACACCGCCAAGCTCGCCCAGAACCCGCAGGTTCGCTCCGTGGTCTCCAAGACCATGGAGGAGTGGCTGCTGCCGGCCCAGCTCTATATTCAGAACAAGTTCCGCGAGGCCTTCGACGCTGTTGAGGATCAGCTCCCCGAGCACACCGTGCTGGAGCCCGAGGGCAACAAGAGCAGCTTTACCGTCACCTTCCCCAGCTGGAAGGAGCGCGACGACGCCCACGCGGTGCTCGCCAACGGCGGCGTGCGCTTCCGCAGCGGCAAGGCGCTCGTGCCCTTCCGCATCACCGGTAACATCGACTGGGGCGTTCCGGTGCCCGAGGTCGACGGCGTGACCGACGTCACCTGCTGGTGCTGGCCCGAGAGCCTGTGGGCGCCCATCAGCTACACCCGCACCGTGCTCGCGCGCGACGCCAAGGCCGCCGGTGTGACCGAGGGTGTCGCCGCCCAGGACGCCGCCCTCATGGGCGAGCCCGCTGCCGACTCCACGCAGGTGCCCGCACCCACCTACCAGCACAGCTCGCTCGACTGGCGCGACTGGTGGTGCTCTGACGACGCGCAGATCTACCAGTTCATCGGCCAGGACAACATCTACTTCTACTGCATCGCGCAGACCGCCATGTGGGAGGCCCTGGGTTGGGACCTTACGCAGAGCACCGTCAGCGCCTGCTATCACCTGCTCTACATGGGCAAAAAGGCGAGCTCGTCCTCGCAGACGCCTCCCCCGCCGGCAGACGACCTGCTCAACCACTACACCTGCGAGCAGATGCGCGCGCATTGGCTGTCGCTCGGCCTGTCCGAAAAGCCAGTGAGCTTTAGCCCTAAGGCATACGACACGCGTGTGACCGGCAAGGACAAGGACGGCAACGAGGTGCGCGCCTGCGACGACAAGCGCGTTATCGACCCGGCCCTTAAGGAGAGTGCGCTGCTGACTGGCGTGTTCAACCGTCTGGCCCGCAGCTGCTTCTACGGCGTCGCCGTCAAGGAAGGCGACGAGAGCCCCTACCGCAACGGCTGCATCCCCGCCGGTGCCGCCTCTGCCGCCGTGGTCGAGGCTGCCGAGCAGGCAGCTCTCGCCTTTGAGCAGGCCATGTACAAGTTCGAGACGCACCGCGCACTTGCCGTGTGCGACGACTACCTGCGCGCCGCCAACAAGCGCTGGAGCGACGCCTCCAAGGCCGCCAACAAGCTCGAGGGCGAGCCAGCCAACGCCGCCATGACGCAGGCCCTGGTCGACGCCTTTACCGAGCTGCGCGTGGCGACCGTGCTCATGCACGGTATTGTGCCGGCCGGCTGCGAGCTCATCTGCGAATACTTCGACGTCGATCCGGTCGCCTTCTTTAGCTGGGATAACATCTTTGCCTCCACGGACGAGTTTGTGGAGAGCCTGGGCGAGAAGCCCGGCGAGCACCGCGTGAAGCCGCTGCCCCCGCGCTTCGACTTCTTCAGCAAGCACGAGAGCCAGTACTAAACACTCGACATGTAACGGAATGGGAAGGAAAGACGGATGTCCAAGCCGCGTCGTCGTAAGCAGAAAAAGCAGGTCAAGGCCGAGCTCAAGCTCAGGCAGTTTGCCGCCACCGAGCTTTCCGACCAGCTTGCCGCCCAACCCTCCGCCGCCGACCTGCCGCGCTTTATGGTCGACACGGTCGCCGGCGCCTATGCGCCCGCCGATGCCGAGCTCATGATCAAGGGCTTCGGCGCCGCGGTCACACGCCCGGTCACGCTGCGCGCCAACACGCTCAAGGCAACCGCCGAGGACATCGCTGCGGCGCTCGATGCCGCCGGCATCGCCCACAACCCCGTCGCCTGGTACCCAGACGCCTTCATCCTGCCCGACGCCCAGGTTTCCGACCTGTGGGACCTCGACATCTACCGCGACGGCAAGATCTACTTGCAAAGTTTGTCGTCCATGATGCCGCCGTTGGTCCTGGGCGCCCAGGCAGGCGAGGACATCTTGGACATGTGCGCAGCCCCCGGCGGCAAGACGACGCAGATCGCCACCCTCACGCAGGGGCAGGCGCACCTTGCCGCCTGCGAGATGAGCATTCCCCGCGCCGAGAAGCTCGAAGCCAACCTCCACCGCCAAGGCGCAAAAAACGTGCCCGTCATGCGCATCGACGCACGCGGGCTCGACGAGTTCTTCCGCTTTGACCGCATCCTGCTCGACGCTCCCTGCACCGGCACGGGCACCGTCATCAGCGGCAACGAGAAAAGCCTGCGCGGCCTGACCGAGCAGTTGCTGAGCAAGTGCGCCCGCTCGCAGCGAGCACTTCTGGACCGCGCCATGGGAGCCCTCAAACCGGGCGGCACGCTCGTCTATTCGACTTGTTCGATCTTGCCGCAGGAAAATGAGGACGCCCTGCAAGAGGCCCTCGACAAGCATATGGACTGCGAGCTCATCCCCCTCGACGGCACGCCAAGCGAAAGTGAGGTACGCCGAGCCCAGGAAGCTGGTGAGGAGCCACGCACCGAGTCCAACGCCCTGACCGAGGCCATTGCCGCGGGTCAGGTATCGGCCATCGCCAACGGCCTGCCCGGCACGCTCACCATTCCACCCAGCCGCGACTTTGAGGGCTTCTACATTGCCCTGATCCGAAAACGCAGCTAGCGCACGGATCCAAAACTCAACAAGCTATCTCTGTGCGCGTTTGCCCTGCTGGTCGCGATGCTGTTTAAGCATCGCGCGCTCCTTGCGTTCGGCCCTTTTGCCCTTAATGGCCGTGACCACAAAGTAGATAACCGCGGCGGCAACGATTGCGCCTACACACAGGCCAATCGAGCCAAACATTGCTGTCAATTCCATACCGCGTCACCTCTCTTTTAAACGGGACTTTCAAGATAGCACCTCGATCCCCGCCACCACAGCTCCTTCACGTTCGCCGGTCCTTCGGTCTAACGGATGGCGCGGCGGGGAAAAATCAACTCGTCAAACGATTTAGCAAGCACAACGCTGCCGGCACCCTGCCGGCCGTCATCGCATAGAATCGAGCCTCCATGGATACCCTCAACGATCTAAATGAGCGCGTCGACGCCTTCGTCGGCACCAGCTCTTTCGACACGCCTGCCGCGGCAAACGACCAAGCCCCCATCGATGTGCCCGCCGAGGTTCACGAGGACATTGTCGCCTCGGTCGATTTCTCCGAGGTCGAGCTCGCAGACGAGTTCACCGAACCCCAGGTAGCCGTGACCCCCAACGGACTGCTTCCCATGGAGCCGCTGCCCATCGACGGGCGCCTGCGCAAGGCGGCCCTTCGCATGCCTGACGAGATCGAGGAGGCCAGCGGCTTCACGCTCTTCGGCCGTCGTATCAAATCGCTCATCTACACCACCGACGTCGCGGTCATCCGCAACTCCAACGCCGATGCCGTCTTTGCCGTTTACCCCTTCACGCCGCAGCCCGCCATTACGCAGGCGCTGCTGACCGTCGCCGAGTGCCCGGTCTTCGTAGGCGTGGGCGGTGGCACTACCACCGGCAAGCGCTCCGTTCAGATGGCAGCCGTCTCCGAGATGCAGGGCGCGGCGGGCTGTGTGGTCAACTCCCCCGCCACCGCCGAGATGGTCGAGCACATCACCAACATCGCCGACATCCCCGTCATCGCCACGGTCGTACGTTGCGACGACGATGCGCATGCCAAAGTGCGCGCCGGAGCCAAGATTCTCAACATCGCCGCCGGCAAAAACACGCCCCAGGTCCTGCGTGAACTGCGCGAGCACTATCCCAACCTGCCGCTCATCGCGCCGGGCGGCAAGACGCCCGAGAGCATCCGCGAGACCATCGCCGCCGGCGCCAACGCCATCATCTGGACGCCGCCTTCGGCACAGCAGCTACAGACCGACATGATGCAGCGTTATCGCAAGATGAAGGAAGACGCCACGCCCGTTATCTCGCGCGACGATGTGCCCATTATCGACCAGGTCTCCGCCGCCGAGGTCAGCCAGGTCGAGAACATGAATCCCGACGTGCCGATTCCCGACGAGGTCATCGAGCGCGTCGCTTCGATCCACGAGCGCGTCGAGGAGCGTCGCGCCAACCGCGGGCTCAAGCCCTCACTGCACGGCTTTTTCTTCCGAGGAAAGAAACGCTAGCAAAACATCTTGGCCCGCCCCACAAACGTGAGGCGGGCCGTTTTCGTTTGAGCAATCATGCAGCGATGTGATGGGGCGAATTAATCCACGCGCTTGTCGCCCATAAAGAAGAGCGCCACCGTACCAGGTCCGGTATGCGAGCCAATCAGAGTACCGATGTTATTGATCTCAATCTTGCCTTTAAGCTGCGGAACCTGTTCCTCAATCAGCGCCGCAACTGCCTCGGCATCCTCGCGGCACGCCGAGTGCGACATGATGCACTTACCCGAATAATCCGTACCGCCCTGTACGTGTGCCATCATGGTCTTAGCCATCTCGGAAATCGCGCGCTTCTTAGTGCGAATTTTCTCACGTGGCGACAGCTTACCTTCGCAATCGACCGTCATAAGCGGGCAAATCTTAAGCGCCGTGCCAATGATCGCGCTCGCGGCCGAAATGCGACCGCCGCGCAGGTAGCTCGACAGATCGGTCGAGAAGAACCAGTGGTGCAGGTTGAGTTTGTGCTCCTCGATCCAGGCAGCCGTCTCGTCGAGTGAAGCCCCGCTATCGCGCACGTCGGCGGCATATTCCAGCAACAGGCCAAAGCCCGAAGACGCCCCCAGCGAATCGATGACGCGCACCTTGCCGCCCTGGGGATAGCGATCCGCGAGCATCTGCGCCGCAACGCAAGCCGAGCCATACGTACCCGAAATACCCGACGACAACGTCAGGTGCAGCACGTCTTTACCCTCGGCAACAAGCGGCTCCCAAAACTCCTCGTACTCACCCACGCTCACCTGAGACGTCTTGGGCATGGCGCCTGCGGCAATCTGGGCAAAAAACTCGTCCGGCGTAATCGACTGATACAGATCGTCCGTATAGACAACATCGTCGATCTCGTAATGAAAACACACGACAGGGATATTGCGCGATTCAAAGAACTCCCGAGTTCGATCGGCGGCGGATTCACAGGTCAGGACAAAATCACTCATATGAGGCTCCTTGCTCATTGCTGCGCAAATTATCGCACAGTGAGCCTACATACGGTACATATGTCCACTATTTACCAAATCGAACCAAAAATAGCGAACATCTTTACCACCATCGTTTCCACCGACCCCATGCATAAATATCTGAGAAAACACCCTCTGTCGTCTCCACTCAACCGCCATATCTACCTCAACTAAATCGATTTACCAAACCGTTCAGCCGACAATTCGGCCGCTGGCGCAAAATCGAAACAAAAGCGGCGCATACTGATAAACGTTTGACGCTGTTTATCAGTTTTACCAGCTCCATCGGAAGGTGTTTCATGGTCGCATTCGATCGCAACCCGCAAGACTTTAAGTATCTGCGCCTGCTGTCGAGACAGTTCCCCACCGAACAATCCGCGTTTACCGAGATTATCAACCTCTCGGCCATCCTCAACCTGCCCAAGGGCACCGAGCATTTTATGAGCGACGTGCATGGCGAGTACGAAGCCTTTATGCACATCCTCAACAACTGCTCGGGCGTCGTGCGCGAGCATGTCGACGAGATTTTTGGCGACACGCTCTCCTTTGACGAAAAGGGCGAGCTGTGCACGCTCATCTACTACCCGCGCGAGAAGATCGAGCTGGTCCGCAGCCAGCGCGAGGACTCGCCAACCTGGTACAAGACGATGCTTGACCAGCTCATCATGGTCGCACGCTCGCTTTCGAGCCGCTACACGCGCTCCAAGGTGCGTAAGGCCATCCCGCGCGATTACGCCTACATCATCGACGAGTTGTTGCACACGCACCCGGACGAGAACAACTATCGCGTGCGCTATCACGAGCGCATCGTGGAGTCCATCCTGGAGACCGCCAGCGCCGACGACTTTATCGAGTCGCTCGCCTCACTCATCAAGCGCCTGGCCGTCGACCACCTGCACCTGGTGGGCGATATCTTCGACCGCGGCGGCGGCGCGGCCAAGATTATGGACCGTCTGCTCACCTACCATTCGCTCGACATCCAGTGGGGCAACCACGACCTGCTGTGGATGGGTGCTGCGGCCGGTGAGCCCGCCTGCATCGCCACGGTGTTGCGCAACAACCTACGCTACGACAATTACGAGATCCTTGAGAACGATTACGGTATCTCGCTGCGTGAGCTTGTCGCCTTTGCCGATGCTACCTACACCGCCGGTGAGTCCATCACCCCGCTGATCAAGGCCATCAACGTACTGCTCTTTAAGCTCGAGGGCCAGATTATCCAGCGCCACCCCGAGTTCGATATGACCGACCGCCTGTTACTCGACAAGATCGACCACGACACCGGCACAGTCACGCTCGCCGACGGCAGCGTGTGGCCGCTCACGACCAACGACTTCCCCACCGTCGACCCGGCGGACCCCTACACGCTCACGTCTCAGGAGCAGCACATCATCGACAAGCTCGTGTCAGAGTTTGTCACCGCCGATCACCTGCATCGCCATATCGATTTCCTCTATTCCCACGGCTCGATGTACAAGGTCGCCAACGGCAACCTGCTGTTCCATGGCTGCGTTCCGCTCAACGAAGACGGCACCTTTAGCAGCATGAACTGTCTGGGCACCTGGCACGCTGGCCGCGATTATCTCGATTTTTGCGACCACATCGCCCGCCGCGCCTGGCGCGTGGGCGACCGCGACGCTCTCGACTGGATGTGGTACCTGTGGATTGGCTTTAACTCACCCGCCAGCGGACGCCTGGTGCGCACCTTTGAGCGCGCCTATATCGCCGATAAGAGCACCTGGGTCGAGCCGATGGACCCGTACTTTACGCTTACCAAGTCGCCCTCGGTCTGCGATGACATCATGCGCGAGTTTGGCGTCGCGCCCATGGCATGTTCACCGACCGGCCACATCATCAACGGCCACACGCCCGTTAAAACCACCAAGGGCGAGCAGCCCATCCGCGCCGAGGGCAAGCTGCTGGTCATCGATGGCGGCTTCTGCCGCGCTTACCATCCCAAGACGGGTATCGCCGGCTATACGCTCATCTCGAGCTCGCGCGGCTGCCGCCTCAAGTCGCACCGGGCCTTTACGACGGTTGCCGAGGCACTCACGCGCAATGTGGACATCGAAAGCGAGACCAACCGTTTTGACCAAGCAGACCGTCGCCGCATGGTGAGCGACACCGATACTGGCGCCAAGATCCGCAGCCAGATCCAGGACCTGCGCCAGTTGCTCGATGCATATAGAAACGGTGCTATCGAGGAGCGCGCCTAGCACCACCCGCGGGGATTGGCTAAACTTGCTAAGTTTGTCATCCCCGCGGCGCTCCGGCGCCACTCTAAGGCAGGTACCATGCAAAAGCTCCTTGCGCAGATCATGAAGTTTGGCGTCGTCGGCGTCGTCGCCACGATCATCGACTTTGGCATCATGAATCTGCTCCACTACGGTTTGGGCCTCAATATCCTGATCGCCAATACCAGCGGCTTTATCGTCTCGCTCATCTTTAACTACGTCGCGAGCATGAAGTACGTGTTTGCGCACAAGGAGGGCATGAGCCGCCACCGCGAGTTCATCATCTTTGTCGTGCTGTCCGTGATCGGCTTGGCGCTCAACGACGGCATCGTGCTGGCGCTCAACGCCGGCCTGGGGCTCGAGGCCAATATCGCCAAGATTTGCGCCACCGCGCTGGTCATGGTCTACAACTTTGTGACCCGAAAGATCTTCCTGGAGGGCGACGAGACCAAGTAGCTCGACCTCCTCGTTGCACTACGGGGCCCACGGACGATGCGCATCGAGTGCTGCGTTGTTCGTGGGCCCTGCTCGTTTGCGGGAAGATTTGCAACGTTTGCGGATTACCTCTTGAATATTTGGCGAGTTCATATAGTTCTTGGCAAAGACCTTACGTTTCCCTTGTAAAAGCTCTAAAGTATCCTCTGCTCGATTCATCAACGCATTGGATGTGATTACGTGCGCAAGGCGCTGGCACAACCTCATACCAAGCAGTTCCTCAAGTTTGCTGTCGTGGGTCTTATCTCCTTTGGCATCGACTGGGGCATGCTCATTGCGCTCGTCGAGCTGTTCCACCTCGACTTTTTGATGAGCACCACGGTTTCGTTTATCACGTCCGTCGTGGTCAACTACTGGCTCAGCATGAAGTACGTGTTCGACCACCGCGAAGGCATGAGCCGCAAGCGCGAGTTCACGATCTTCACCATCCTGTCGGTGATCGGCCTGGGCCTCAACGACCTGTACATGTTTGTGGGCGTCACGTTTTTGAGCATCGGCTACCAGGCCATGAAGGCCATCGCCACGTTCCTTGTCACCTGGTACAACTACTTCAGTCGCCGCTTCTTCCTCGAGGGCGCACGGTCGTAGTCGATTCACTATTTGCTTGAATGTATAACCGGTTGGAATTACCGTTCCAACCGGTTTTTTGTTTGCAGAGAGACCCGGCGACCCAGTCCCATTCGCATGAAAAACGGGCGGTCCGGATGTTGGTCCGAACCGCCCGTCTGGCGCGCTATGTCGAGGCCTCTAGCCCGTTACGTAATACCAAACAACGTTGTCGCCATTGGAGAGAACGTAGTTACTGCAGGCCGTCATGGGCGTTGTGCCGTTGACGGAGTACATCCAGCCGCTCGTGCCGCCGTACTGTTTCTCGGCCAAACCACCAATCGCGGAGACATACGTACCGTACGACGAGCCATGTGCGTTGACAGAAAGGCCCAGCGCGCACAGGGCATCGTAAACGGTGGCGCCTTCGTTAAAGGTAAAGGTGCCGCCAGAGGACACGGGATTGCCCACAGCGCTCGATGTGACCGAAACCGTCACCGTAACGTAGTTGGACTCCTGTGAGCCGCTTTGGCTGCCCGAGGAGGCGTTTCCACCATTAGAGGATGAGGCTCCATCAGACGACTGGCCACCGCCCGAAGAAGCACCGCCAGACGCATTGGAAGTATCACCGGCTCCCGTATTTTGGGCAGCGGATTTATCGCCAGACTTCTTGCCGCCCCGGTCCTCGGACTTCTTGCTATCCGAGTTTTTGTCCGATTCCTTGTTTGAAGACTCGGAATCGTCCTTGGCGTCGTTCGAACCCTTGGGCTCGTCTTTTGCATCATTCGAAGATTTGGAATCCTTGGAACTGGCCTCGCCCGAAGTCGTAGTCGAGCCAAACCCCTTGGTGTCCTTGGCGACGACGCTCTCCCCCGTCACGGTCTGAACGATCCAGTCGATGGACCAGGCGCCGCTCTCGGAAGGATGGACGAAGCCCAGCGAGACGACGATCAGAATGGTGCACGCGGCAGCAAGAACGCCAAGGAGCGCCTTGCGACGAGAGGCGGACGCCGCCGAAGCGGCGCCCTGTTGCTTTGCATCGTCGAACTGAATGAACGAGGAATCTGGTTGCTTGGGGTCAGCGTCCTTGGATTTATTGGACACAACCCTCACCTACCGACGTTTGGTGAACACGAACACGCCGACGATGGCGAGACCGATGACGCCGGCGGCAACGCCAACAATGGCGAGCGG
>CAKURW010000046.1 GCA_934675795.1 uncultured Collinsella sp. | reverse complement strand
GCGGCGCAAAAGAGCAATACGGGCACGCAACGGGAGCATACGCTCCACGGACGCCTGGAAAAGCAAACCACGACCACGGAGGCGAATAATCCGACGAAGAAAAACTCTACGGTATGGGCAACGCGACGGACGTTTGTGCCCACCCGCATGCGAATGGAAGCAAGTCGGCCAGACCGGACATTCGAGGCAGCCGAATCGGCGCCTCCGGTCATTCCGTTCTCCGTCTGGGCTTCACCCGTGGCATCGGCAGCCTGAACGCCCGTAGCCTGACCCTCCACCACACGCGCGGTGGACTCGCTCAGCAACGACGTCTGCACCGCGTTTTGCTCCGTCAGCACCCAGATGCCCGCCAGCGTTGCAGCGAACAGAACGATCGCGGTCCATCCGATTATTTGTTTTACGCGAGCCAAGGGCCAACCTCCTTTTTTGAATATCAGCGAGTGTAGCCACAAATGGCATCGTCACCGTATCAAAATTTGAATCGCAACAGGAAGCGACAAAGCGACGCAAACCCCTACCCCGCCTCGCGCATCCAGCGATCGAACGTCCCCACGCACACGCCCAGGCAGTTTGCTGCCTGGCTGCGGGTAATATCGCCCGCCTCATAGCTATCGCGCACCAGCTCAAACTGAGGAGGGCATGGCTTGCGAGGTCGACCGAAACGGACCCCTCGCGCCCGCGCCGCTGCAATTCCCTCCGCCTGGCGCCGATGGATATTCTCGCGCTCCACCTGCGCCACGTAGCTCAGCAGTTGCAGCACAATATCGGCAATCAGGGTGTTGGTCACATCCGGCGCGCCGCTGGCCCTGGCGCGCGTGTCAAGCAATGGCATGTCCAACACCACAATGGCAACCCCGAGCTCCTTGGTAATGCGTCGCCATTCCTCAAGAATCTCGGAGTAATTACGGCCAAGTCGGTCGATAGAAAGCACCACCAGTACGTCCCCGTCTCCCAGGACGTGCAGCAGCTCGCGATAACGCGGTCGATCGAAGTCCTTGCCGCTCGCATGGTCGGCATAAATATTCGCCGAGCCCACGCCATAGGCGCCCAGCGCATCCAGCTGCCGATTAAGGTTCTGATCGCGCGAACTCACCCGCGCATAACCGTACACCGTCGCCATCTCATCCCCGCTTTCTTGTAAACCTGCCAAAAGGGACAGGTTTATTTTGGTAGGTTTTACCTCTCAAATAGCAGGTAAGCGGCCGAGCAGACGGCAAGGTAGCCACGATTCAAATGCGAAGGGCGGTCCCGAAAGGCCGCCCTCCGCTCCCCCACCATGAGTCGGGATTTGGCTAATGGATAAGCTTAAAGTCCAAGTGCCCACGCGTGGTATTGACGCGCGAGACCTCGATAATCACGCGCTGCCCCAGCTCGTAACGGGTGCCCGTGTCGGCACCTGTGAGCGTGAGCGCGTCCTCGTCGAACTCGAACCACTCGTTGCCCAGACTCTTGATCGAAACCAAGCCTTCGACCTGCGTTAGGTCCAAGCGCACAAAAAGGCCCATGCTGCTAACCCACGAGACGGTTCCGGCATAGCGCTCGCCCAGACGGTCCTCATAGTACTGGGCAATCTTGATCTTTTGCGTCGCATGGCTGGCGGCATCTGCCGCGCGCTCGGCATCGCTGCATGCGCGGCAGATCTGCGGCAGAATGCGCGGCAGCGACTCGCGCCCCTTGCCGATCAGCCGCGGCGTACGGACCAAGGCGTCCTTGCCGCCGAGCCGCTCATAGGCCAACTGCAGTTTGAGCACGCGGTGCACCACCAGGTCGGGATAGCGGCGAATGGGACTCGTGAAGTGGCAATAGCACGGCGCGGCAAGCGCAAAGTGGCCCTCGTTGCGTGGCTTGTACAGCGCGCGCTGCATACTGCGCAAGAGCAACGTGTTGACGAGCGGAGCGTTAGCCGTGCCGGCCGCGGCGTCAACCGCAGCCTGCAGCTCATCGGGACTTCCCAGGGCAATACCAGCCGCACGGCGATCGTCGATGATGCCTAGCTGCGCCAGCGCAACGGCGGCACCGTGCAGGCTATCGGGGCTCGGATCCTCATGCACGCGATAGCAGGCCTCGATATCACGGTCTGCCAGCCACTCTGCAACGCACTCGTTGGCGAGCAGCATGGCTTCCTCGATAAGCGACGTGGCACACGAACGCTCACGCGCCACAATCTGCACGGGCACTCCGTCCTCATCCAATAGAGCGCGAATCTCGGCCGTGTCAAAATCGACTGAGCCGCGGGCGCGACGAATACGACGGCGAAGTTCGGCGAGTTCGTTAGCGGCGACAAGAAAATCGCCGAGGTCGATGTTGTAGCCGCGGGCGGCCTCCTCGCACGCAAGGCCGCGCTCAAGCGCTTCCTCGCGCGAGGTCTCGGCAGCCGCAACATCCTCGGCTGCACCCTCCAGCACCGAATACTCAACCGCGCCGGCACGCACCAGCAGCGCCTCGGCGCCGTCATAGTCCATACGCACACGCGAGCGAATCACACTGGGGTATGGATCGTAATGCCGCACGCGACCCTGTGCATCGAGCTCGATATCGACGGTAAACGCAAGACGGTCCTCGTCAGGGCGAAGCGAGCACAGGTCATTGGACAGGCGTTCGGGCAGCATGGGAAGCACACGATCGGCCAGATACACCGATGTCGTACGATGGCGAGCCTCAAGATCGATATGCCCGTCCCAAGCCACATAGTGTGAAACGTCGGCGATATGCACACCCAGCTTGTAGCCACCCACGGGCGTGCGCTCCAGCGAAATGGCATCGTCAAAGTCGCGCGCGTCGACCGGGTCGATCGTGATGACAAAGCGGTCGCGCAGATCGCGGCGGAGCGGGTCCCTAAGCGCCGCGGACACATCGAGCGAAAGCCCCTCGGCCTCGTCTAGCGCGGCCTCGGGATAGCTATCGGTATAGCCGTAACGCGCCATCACATATTGAACGCCCAAATCGGGCGCGTCATCTCCGCCAATGCGGCGTTCGATCGTCACGGTGCCCGATTCCAGGCGCGTCGGGTAGGTCAAAATGCGCGCGACAACGGCATCACCCGGGTGGACACCCAGACGATCCGCCGAGGTATCCTCGGGCAAAATGAAGAAGTCGGCCTTCAGGCGCGAATCGAGCGGCTCAATCACACCAAGCGGACCGGCGGTCTGGTACGTACCCACCACGCTTATGGCTGCACGCTCGACCACGCCCTCGATCACGGCGCGCCGCTCACCGTGCGGGCTGTTCTTAATGCTCACGGCAACGGTATCGCCATCCATGATCTCGCGCTTACCGCGGCCCATGACCTTGTAGTCGCCGTTTTCGGTTACAACGTAGGCGCTATGCTCATGGAGCTGCACGCGCCCGGTCAGGCTCGGACGGCGTTCGCTGCGCACCGGCCCGCGCTTATTGCGAGCTCCACGCTTATGCTTGTTATTGCGCCCCATGGCGCCTCCTAACTATCGATTGCGAACTCCAAAGAGTCTACCCAAATGATTCGCTTTCCTGCCGTCCCCTAGGGATCAAAAAACGGGCCGCCCCCAAAAGAGACGACCCGTTGAAGGAACGAATTCCAAGCACGCCTACACGCGCAGATAGCGGCGCATGGCGATAGCGGAACCAAAGAGACCGATAATGACGCCGACCAAAATCAGCGCGGCGTAGGTCACCAGGTAGTACTGCATCGGCAGCGCAAACGACATCCAGCCGATGCTCTCCTGCAGGCGCGGAACCATCAGGTTACGCAGCAGCTCCAGCACGCCGATGGAAAGCAGCGAGCCCAAAATGGCCTGCAGCACGCCCTCGGTAATGAACGGCCCGCGAATGAAGCCGTTGCTTGCGCCCACCAGACGCATGATCGCGATCTCACGACGACGCGCCGTAATGGACAGGCGAATCGTGTTGTTAATGAAAATGAACGCGATAAAGGTCAGCAGGCCGACGAGCACCACGGCGGCGATACGGATGTAGTTCGTCACCTGGAACAGGCGGCTCACTTCCTCCTGGCCGTACAGAACGCTCGCGTTAACGTCACCGTCGTCCGCGATCTTCTGAAAATCGGCGTTCTTCTTGAGCTTCTGGGCCGTGCTCTCGACCATGGACGGATCGTCCATCTCGATGGCAAACGAAGCCGGCAGCGGGTTCTGACCGTCGAGCGCGCTCATGGTAGCGTCGGCGTTACCCGACATCTTGCTCGTGTACTCGGCCAGCGCGTCGTCCTTGTCCTTATACGTCACGGACTTGACGTTGCTCCACGTCTTGAGCTCGGCCTCAAAGGCCTGAACATCTGCCTGGTCGGCGTCATCGCTAATAAAGGCGTTGATGACGACCTGATCCTCGACGGTGCCGATCACGGAGTTCAGCATCGCGGAACCCATAATGAACAGGCCGATGATAAACAGCGAAAGGAAAATCGTGATAACGGCGCCGAGCGAGGTGGTCCAGTTACGGAAGAAGTGGCTGATTGCCTCTTTGAGCGAGTAGCCCACGTTAGTTGGTGCCATAGTTGCCGTAACCTCCCCTCTCCTGGTCGCGGATTACGTGGCCGCCCTCGAGGGCGATCACGCGACGGTGCATGCTATCGACCATCTCGCGGTCGTGCGTAGCGACGATCACGGTGGTACCGGTGCGGTTAATGCGCTCGAGCAGCTTCATGATGCCCAGCGAAATCGCCGGGTCGAGGTTGCCCGTGGGCTCGTCGCAAATCAGCAGCGGCGGGCGGTTGACCATAGCGCGGGCAACGGCCACGCGCTGCTGCTCGCCACCGGAAAGCTGATCGGGCAGCGAGTCCATCTGGTCGGCCAGACCGACCAGACGCAGCACCTCGGGCACCTGGCTGCGAATGACACCCTTGGGCTTGCCGATGCACTGCAGGGCAAACGCCACGTTTTCGTAAGCGGTCTTTTGCGGCAGGAGCTTAAAGTCCTGGAACACGGCGCCAATCTGACGACGCAGGAACGGAACCTTGCGGTTCTTGATCTTCATGAGGTCCTGACCGGCAACCAGGATGCGGCCGCTCGTCGGCTTGACGTCGCGGTTGAGCGTCGACAGCAGCGTGGTCTTACCCGAGCCGGAGTGACCGACCAGGAAGACGAACTCGCCCGGATAGATCTCGATGTTGATGTCGTCGAGTGCAGGCTTGTTGGGCTGTGCCGGATAGATCTTGGTGACATGCTCCATAAGGATGACGGGCTCGACACCGGCCTGCTTGGCCATCTTCTTGCGGCTGGCCTGCGGATCGATGGGCGCAAACACCGACGTAAAATCGGGGTTGTTGAGCGCGTTATCGAGGCTTGCGACCTCAGCTGCCTGATCGCTCTCGACCACCGGGGCAGCAGGCTGCGTGGGGTCGGGAATAGCGGCAAAGAGACCGGACTGCGCAGGCTGAGGAGCCGGCGTCGCAGGGGCCAAGGGGTCGGGAATGCCGGCCATGGTAGGCTGCGGCGTGGCGGCACCAGCCTGAGGCTGCTCCACGCGAGCGGTCACGGCCTGAACGGGCTCAAAACCCGCCGTGCCGGAAAGCGCGACATCGCTGGTTGGATTGTAGGCAAAGGGATCGGATGCCGGCTGTGCCTGATCTGCCGGCTGAGCGGGGGCCTGAGCAACAGGCTGGCCCTCTGAATCCGGAGTGGCGAAACGACTGCCCTGGACGCCTGCCTGCGTCTTGGGGGCATCATCGCCCGCACCGGAGGTACGGAAGTGGTTACCCACTGGTGCTCCTTATCGTCGTGCGTTTAAACTACATGAGCGCTTTGTATTTTAGCAGCATTAGCTTTGCTGCACATAAGAAGCATGGCGGGCTTTGGGATCCCACCGGCCGGGCGCAGGGTTACCTCCCAAATCGTCCTCGCGCATGGCCGGCATTTGTCCTGCTCCTGCGGAGCTGCGGACAAACGCCGGCCTGCGCTGCGGAAAGATTTGGGAGGTAACCCTGCGCCCGGCCTGCGGCTACTATGGGGCCGACGCACCAACTTGAGATGCTGCGCATACAAAGTTGGAAGGGTCTGAATTGCACTTTGTTGGGATGGGCCCGTTTCCCCATGGGAACTTTGCTTGGCAGGACTCTAATTTAAATTCAGCATAAACAGGGGCGCCCTCTTTGAGGACGCCCCTGTTCTGGCTTGTTTGCGGTTGTCGACGCGATACTTTGCCTCGTCTTGCCTTATGCCAAGAACTCCTTGGTGGTCGCCACGATGTTGGCGGCGTCCAGGCCGTACTTGTGCAGGAGCTCGGCGCCCGGGCCGGACTCACCGAAGGTGTCGTTGACGCCAATCTTCTTGAGCGGCGTCGGGCACTGCTCGCACAGGACGTCGGCAACGGCGCTGCCCAGGCCGCCGATCACGGAGTGCTCCTCGACGGTCACGACGTGGCCGGTCTTGGTGGCGCTCTTGACGATCAGGTCGGCGTCGATGGGCTTGATGGTGTGCATGTTGATGACCTCGGCGTCGATACCCTCGTCAGCGAGCTGCTCGGCGGCCTCGAGAGCCTCGCCGACCATCAGGCCGCAGGCGATGATGGTCACATCGGCGCCCTCGCGCATGACAATGCCCTTACCCAACTCGAACTTGTAGGTCTCGGGGTCGTTGATAACCGGCGAGGCCAAACGGGCGAAGCGCATGTACACCGGACCGTCGCACTCGTAGGCGGCGCGCGTCACGGCGCGGGCCTCCACGTCGTCGGCGGGAACAATCACGGTCATGCCGGGGATGACGCGCATAAGGGCGATATCCTCGCAGCACTGGTGCGTGGCGCCATCCTCGCCCACCGAGATACCGGCATGCGTGGCACCGATCTTAACGTTGAGGTGCGGGTAGCCGATGGAGTTACGGACCTGCTCAAAGGCGCGGCCGGCGGCGAACATGGCAAAGGTGCTCGCGAAGGCAACGCGGCCGGTGGTTGCGATACCGGCGGCGACGCCCATCAGGTTGCTCTCGGCAATGCCCACATCGAAGAAGCGGTCGGGGCAGGCGGCCTTGAACTTGCCGGTCTGCGTGGCGGCAGCCAGGTCGGCGTCGAGGACCACAAAGTCATCGTGCTCGTTGGCGAGCTCGACGAGGGCCTCGCCGTAGCTTACGCGCGTGGCGATTTTCTTGACGTCTGCCATCCTAGAGCTCCTCTCCGGCGGCCGTGAGCTCTGCCATGGCCTGCTCAAACTGTTCATCGTTGGGGGCCTTGCCGTGCCAACCAACCTGGTTCTCCATAAAGGAAACGCCCTTGCCCTTCATGGTCTCGGCGATGATGGCGGTCGGCTGGCCCTTGGTGGCGCGAGCCTCGGCAAAGGCGGCGCGGATCTGGTCGAAATCGTTGCCGTCGGCAAGCTCCACCACGTGGAACTTAAAGGCGCGGAACTTGTCGGCGAGCGGCATGGGGTCGTTGACCTCCTCGACGGGACCGTCGATCTGCAGGCCGTTGTGGTCGACGATCACACAGAGGTTGTCGAGCTGCTGGTTGCCGGCAAACATGGCGGCCTCCCAGACCTGGCCCTCCTCGCTCTCGCCATCGCCCAGCAGGGCGTACGTGCGATAAGTATCGCCCCAGTGCTTGGCGGCAACGGCCATGCCCACGGCGGCGGAGATGCCCTGGCCGAGCGAACCGGTGGACATGTCAACGCCCGGAGTGTCGTTCATGTTGGGATGACCCTGCAGGTGGCTGCCGATGTGGCGCAGCGTCTCAAGATCCTCCTTGGGGAAGAACCCACGCTCGGCGAGCACAGCGTACAGACCAGGTGCACAGTGGCCCTTGGAAAGCACAAAGCGATCGCGGTCGGCCTTGCGGGGATGGGCTGGGTCGACGTTCATTTCCTCAAAGTACAGATAGGTCATGATGTCGGCAGCGCCGAGCGAACCGCCCGGATGGCCGGACTTGGCAGCGTGCACGCCGGTGACGATGCCCTTCCTTACCTCGTTGGCAACCTTTTTGAGCTCTTCGTCGCTCATTGTGCCTTCCTTTCATCCTCTTTAGACAAGATGCGCACGGCACAGAAGGTCGTCCCAACCCAGCCGCGATGCACGTACGCCATTCATTATGCTGGAAACTGGAAGCTTTACCAGAGTATTTATCATTATTTGAGCAATTTAGCAGGCAGAACCGCTGATGAAACGGTTTACCAATGTGAACGTCTTTTGGATGGGACGCGGTCGGCCCTACGCGCTAATGTCCTTGAATCCCTCGCCGAAAGCTTCCGTAACGTCGGCGACCGTCACAATGGCGTGAGGATCGCGCTCGCGCACGATCGTCTTGAGGGTATTGAGCTCTCGACGGTTCACGATGACCATGATCACCGGCTTCTCGGCACCCGAATACATGCCAGTCGCCTTAAACTTGGTACAACCACGACCCAGGCCATACATGATATCGGCAGCGATATCAGGGAACTTGTCCGAGATGATGAGTACCATACGGCGTTTGTTGCCACCATCGACCACGGCATCGATCACGTAGCCGCTAATGACCATCGAAAGGCCTGCATACAGTGCGTTTTCGATTGAAAAGACCGGAGCCGATAGCGCGCATACGGCAACATCGATCGCCATGACGGTCGAGCCCACCGGCAGCGAGGTGTTACGCGAGATGATTTGGCCAATCGTGTCCGAGCCGCCGGTGTTGGCGCCGGCGCGCAACACCATGCCGTAACCGATGCCCGTAATAATGCCGCCCCACATGGCAGGGAGCATCAGGTCCGCATCCGCCAGAGGTGCTACAAACGGGGCGAACAGATCGGTAAAGAAGCCCAGCAGCACAAAGCCCGTCGCGGTCTGCACCACGTAGAACATGCCGCCCTCGCGCATAACGACCAGCAACAGCAAGGCGTTCATCACGATCGTCTGAATACCAACGGGAAGCGATATGCCGCGCGATGCGCCGACCGCCTGGATAATGGTGGCAAGGCCCGTAACACCACCGGCAGCAAGGCCGTTGGGAATCAAAAACAGGTCGGTCGCAATAGCGGCCAGAGCGCACCCCAACATAATCTGGGGCAGGTCGTGAAAGAAGTTCATCGATAGAATGCGCTTGATGTCCAGACGATATGCCATGCTGCCTCCCTCAAAAAAGCGCACCCAAACGGATGCGCTTTGAACTTCTTCTTGTATTCGATTCTACCGATTCGCCGGACAAAAACCACCCCTGCGCAGGGTTTATTCTGGATACAAACCCGTCCAACCGTTGGGCTTGGCATCGGCTTGAAGCCACCCGATGTTTTAGACCTCCGAGCCTTCTGCATCGGCGTTGCCGGTAGCCCAGCGATGGTAGCCAATAACAAACGGGTCCAGGTCGCCATCGTCAAGAACGGCCTCGACATTGCTGGTCTCCACGCCCGAGCGCAAATCCTTGACCATCTGGTACGGGTAGAGCACGTAACTGCGAATCTGGTTGCCAAAACCGATCGTGGTTTTGGGTCCGCGAATCTCATCGAGCGCCTCGGCGCGCTTCTCGAGCTCAATCTCGTACAGGCGAGCCTTGAGGATCTGCATGCACGCGGCCTTGTTCTGAATCTGGCTGCGCTCGTTTTGGCAGGTGACCACAATGCCGCTGGGAAAATGCGTCACGCGCACGGCGGAGTCGGTGGTGTTGACGCCCTGACCGCCCGGGCCGCTCGCGTGGTACACGTCCACGCGGATGTCATCGGGACTGATCTCGATGTCGATATCATCGGGCAGTACGGGAATGACCTCGACGCCAGCGAACGTGGTCTGGCGGCGCTTCTTGTCGTCGGTGGGGCTAATGCGCACCAAGCGGTGGACGCCGGCCTCGGCGCGCAGCATGCCAAATGCGTCCTTGCCCTCGACGGTAAAGGTCGCGCGGTCGATGCCGATGACCTCGGCAGCGGGGCAGTCGTTAATCGTGACCTTCCAGCCGCGACGCTGGCAGTACTTCATGTACATCTTAAAGAGCATGAAGGTCCAGTCCTGGGCCTCCAGACCACCCTGTCCGGGCTTGATGGTCACAATAGCATCGCCGTGATCGAACTCACCGGTGAACCAGCTCGAAAGCTCAAGCTCATCGATGGCACGGGCTAGGCGCTCAGCCGTGGCTGTAGCCTCCTCGCGAAGGGCGGCGGCGTCGGGGTCATCCCCCATCTCCTCGGCAAGCTCCAGCGCGGCGCGGGCATCGGCAAGCTTGCCGCGCGCGGTGTCCACGGCAGCGATATCTTCCTTGGTGCGCGCGATTTCCTCCATGGTGGCACGGGCGGCGTCGGCGTCATCCCAAAAGCCGGGGGCCACGCTTTTGGCCTCGAGCTCGGTCACACGGGTACGCTTCTCGTCCAGGTGGAGATACGACTCGACCTCGCCGAGCCGGTCCGCGAACGCGTCCAGCTCGGCGGGCGTTATCTCTAAAGCCTCAGCCATTAACGATTCCTGCCGTGGCAGTACTTAAACTTCTTGCCGCTACCACAGGGGCACGGGTCGTTGCGGCCCACGTTGACGTACGGATCGTCGCTCTCGGACTTGCGATAAGTGGTCACCTTGCCACCGTTGTTGACGACAGCCGGTCCGCCTTGGACAGCCGTGCGGGCCTGCACCTGCGCCTGCTTGCGCAGCACCGAGTCGCCGTTATCACCATCGACCTCGGCAGGACCGGAGAAGCGCGCGCCCTCGAGCGCGGGCTCCTCCTTGTGCTCCACGGCACGCGGGGCAGCCTTGATCTCGATGCGCAGAACCGTGCGCAGGTAATCCTCATACATGGTATCGACGAGTATCTGGAACGCGCCGTAGGCCTCGGTCTTGTACTCAACCAGCGGGTCGCGCTGGCCAAAGCCGCGCAGGCCGATGCCGGTCTTGAGGTAGTCCATCTCCTGCAGGTAGTTCATCCAGCGGGTATCGATGACGCGCAGCATGACCTGGGTGTTGAGCTCGCGCATCAGGTCCTCGCCCAAGCGCTCAGCCTTCATGTTGTAGCACTTCTCTACGTAAGCCAGGACATCGGCAGCCAGGGCCTCATAATCCTCGTCGGGGAACTTCGGCGTGTCGATGTGGCCGGTGAGCTCCACAACCCACTTGCGCAGGCCCTCCAGATCGCGCTCGCCATCGTGACTGTCCTTAGTGCAGAACTCCTGCACGCAGCGGTACACGGTATCGTGCATGACCTCGGTGATGTGGTCGGTCAGGTCCTTGCCGTCCAGAATCTTATTGCGCTCGGCGTAGATGACCTGGCGCTGCTTGTTCATGACGTCGTCGTACTCAAGGACGCTCTTACGCATGGAGAAGTTGATGCTCTCGACCTTGTGCTGGGCGCTCTCGACGGCCTTGGAGATGATCTTGTGCTGGATGGGCATGTCGTCGCCCATGTCGGCCGTGACCATCATCTTGGAGACGCGGTCCATCTTGTCGCCGCCGAACAGGCGCATGAGGTCGTCCTCGAGCGACAGGTAGAACTGGGTCTCGCCCGGATCGCCCTGACGGCCGGAGCGGCCGCGCAGCTGGTTGTCGATACGACGGGACTCATGGCGCTCGGTGCCGATGACGGTCAGGCCACCGGCGGCAAGCACGCGCTCGCGCTCGGCCTTGCAAGTCTCCTTGGCCTCGGTGTTAAACTGCTCGAGCTGCTCGGGCGTCACGTCCTCCATGGTTAGGCCCTCGTACTCCAGGCGCTCGCGCACCAGCTCGTCGGGGTTGCCGCCCAGCAGGATGTCGGTACCACGACCGGCCATGTTAGTAGCGATGGTCACGGCGCCGTAGCGTCCGGCCTGGGCCACGATATGAGCCTCGCGCTCGTGATGCTTAGCGTTGAGGACCTCGTGCGCGATGCCGCGCTTGGTAAGGGCGGCCGACAGCTTCTCGGAGCTTTCGATGGAGACGGTGCCCACCAGGACCGGCTGGCCTTTGGCGTGACGTCGCTCGACGTCGTCGGCAACGGCGTTGTACTTGGCCTGGATGGTGCGGTACACCAGGTCCTCGTGGTCAACACGCTGGACGGGCTTGTTGGAGGGGATGACCTCGACGGGCAGCTTGTAGATCTCGCGGAACTCGGCATCCTCGGTGAGTGCCGTACCGGTCATGCCGGAGAGCTTGTCATATAGACGGAAGTAGTTCTGCAAGGTGATGGTGGCCAGCGTCTGGTTCTCCTCGCGCACGAGCACGCCCTCTTTGGCCTCGATGGCCTGGTGCAGGCCCTCGGAATAGCGGCGGCCCTCCATGATGCGACCGGTGAACTCGTCGACGATCTTGACCTCGCCGTTCGTGACCACGTACTGCTTGTCGCGATGGAACATGTACTGGGCCTTCAACGCCTGCTGTAGGTGGTTGACCAGCTGGCCCGAAAGGTCGGCGTAGATGTCCTCGATGCCCAGGCGGCGCTCGATCTTCTTAAGGCCGCGCTCGGTGGCGGCGATGGTGTGCTTGGCCTCGTCCATGACGTAGTCGCCCGTAGGCTCGACGTCCTCGGTGGCGGTGAGCATGTCGTGCGACACGTCCTCACCGCGCTCCAGGCCGCGCACGGCACGCGCGAAGTCCTTGTAGGTGCTGGCGGACTTGGTGCCGGCGCCCGAGATAATGAGCGGCGTCCTGGCCTCATCGATCAGGATGGAGTCAACCTCGTCGACGATGGCGTAGTTGTGGCCGCGCTGCACGCGCTGCTCGGGACGGGTGACCATGTTGTCGCGCAGGTAGTCGAAACCGAACTCGGAGTTGGTGCCGTAAGTGACGTCTGCCTGGTAGGCCGGGCGCTTGAGCTCGAGCGGCATGTTGTTCTGGAGCAGACCGACGGTCATGCCCAGGTACTTGTAGATGCGGCCCATCCACTCGGAGTCGCGCTTTGCCAGGTAATCGTTGACGGTAACGACATGCAC
>CAKURW010000045.1 GCA_934675795.1 uncultured Collinsella sp. | reverse complement strand
AGAACGAATTTGTCAAATAGGCAGGTATCATCACGATTTTCTCAAGATGTTCGTAATCCAGAGCAAAAGCGCGGTCTGAGAATCGGCCGAACCCTTGAGCGCGAGCTCCACATCAACGGCACCCTCGAGCGCTGCGACGAGCTCTGCCATCGAAAAGCGACGTGCCCAGGTCAGGTGATTCTTGACCTGCCAGGACTGGAGTTTGAGCGTTGCGGCCAGCTCACGACCCTGTCCGCGCGCATCGAGCGCCTTGGCGACGATAAGCTCGCGGATGCGGCCGCACAGCAACGTGTAAGTCCACACGTAGCTCTTGGCGGGCAGTAAATTGAAGAGCTCGAGCGAGCGTCGCATGTCACGGGCCGAAACCGCATTGAGAAAGTCCCAGGGCTGGACTTCGGCCGTGCGCACAATCCAGCGCTCCACATCGGCAAGCTCAATCTGGGGCGCCTCGACCATCTGGGCGAGCTTAGCCAAGTCGTTATCGAGCATGCGAGTGTTTTCACCCGAACGCGAGACGAGTTCCTCGGCGGCCGCCGTCGAGATCGACTTGCCGTGCTGCGTCGCCATCTGCTGCACGCGGCGCGGTAGCTCCCAGCGCTTGGTGCCGGAGCAATCGATCACGGCCTTCTTGTCGATCTTGGCGATCGCCTTATATAGGCGCGTGTTCTTGGCAAGCGAGTCGGCGATGATGAGGCAGACCGTTGTGGGGCTGGGACTCGCCAGATACTCGACGAGCGGCTCCGAGACCGCCTTGGCGAGCTTTGAGCAGCCGTCAAGGATTACCAGGCGAAACTCGCTGCCCATCGGAAAGGTGTTAAGCGATCCGATAATGGACTCGATATCGGGGTCCTTGGTCATGTCGCGCTCGTCGAGGTTGAACTCAACCATACCCGACTTTTCCAGACGCGCTTTCATACGCGAGACGGCGTGATCGCGCTTGACTCCGTCGGTACCGACGATCAGATATGCCGGCAGCAGACCGGTTTCGGACATTGCGCTCCCCTCCCGCAGGCCTTCGTATTCGCTCCGTGCCATTCTAGCCCAGGGGCCCACCACATGCCAACGACGTCGTCACGGTCGCTGGCATCGCATCGCAAAGCCATTCGCAGTCGGCGTGACGGTAATGTCGCCGTGTTCGATGGTGCACGCGAACACACCGCCCGCTTCCTTAACGGCATCGATGCAGACATCGGACGGATGGCCGTATCGATTCCCCTCGCCCGCACTCGCGAGGGAAAGCTCGGGCTTCAGGACGTCCAGCAAATCACCATCGACTGAAACCTTGGAGCCGTGATGCCCAAGTTTAAGTACATCGATATCCCCCACCTCCTGCACGAATTCCCGTTCTTGGTCAAGCTCGGCATCACCGGTGAGGAGTATGCGCAGGCTCTTGCCTTCCTGAACATAAGAGAGCAGCAGGACAAGCGAGTCCTCATTTCCCTCGCCATCCACGGACTCGAATGGCCACATCACGCGGGCGCAAAATGAGCCGATGTCGACTGTATCCCCACGGCGCACCTGCCGATACTCCACGCCAGGTCGGTTCAACACCTCGGCAGGAGCATCCTCCAGCGCATCAGCCGCCACGGCAATCGTTCCGACCGAAAACTGTTCGAGCACGGCAGGCAGACCACCCCAGTGGTCCTCATCCCAATGCGTCACAAAGACGGCATCGATATGGTGCACGTTATTGCGGACCAACGCCGCCACCACGCGCTCGTCGAGCCCGCAGTCGACGAGCGCTACTGCGCCGCCCTCGCGGATAAGAATCGCATCGGCCTGGCCCACATCGAGTACCGTCACCGAAGGCGGAGCGAATCGATCCCAGTAGACGTGCGGAATCGCAGCCAAGAGCACCAGGCATGCAAGCCCCACCGCCATAAGACGTGCACGGGGACGCGGCCACCGGACAAGCAGAACCGCCAGCAAACACGGCACTAGGTAAATCCACACGCTATCGGGCGACACACTCACGGATGCACCCGGCACAGCGGCAAACAGCTGCTCGAAGAACAGCGCGCAACGGGCGGCAATCATGGGCACAACGAGCGCCCAAGTCCGCAACGGCGCCACGAGCGAAAAGGGAACCAGCACGATCGACACAGCAAGCAGTACGCTCACCACCGGACCGATGACCGCATTTGCCAACGGAGCAATGAGCGAGAACGTACCGAAGGCGGGAATGGTAATGGGAAGCGTCGCCAACTGCGAGCACAGTGTGACAGAAAGCATACTGGCAATGCCCGATGGCACACCCAGCTCACCCAAAACGTAGGTCGCATAGGGGCAAAAGCACAGAATGGCTAAAACGCTGGCACATGAAAGCTGAAAGCCCATCTCGAACAGCACCGTCGGCCGCAGTAGCACAAAGATGGACATGGTTACGAAGAGAGCCGATGCGCCGTGCCGGCGACGCCCCGCGCCGTTTACGACAAGCGTCGCGAACACCATGCAGCACGCGCGCACGGCCGAGGGAGACGCGCCCGTAAAGGCAGCGTAGCCCACAAGCGTTATCGCCAATATCGCCCGCTGAAGACCACGCGAGCACCGAGTCTTTTGCAATACACCCTCGATTACAAACCCCACGATAGCCAAATGGCTGCCCGAGACGGCGATAAGATGCGCCGTTCCCGTCACCGAAAACCAGTCGCCCGCCGGTTGGGCGCGCAGCTCGGCCGAACGACCACAGACGACCCCGGCTATGAGCGCACGCGCCGGGTCGGTCGCAGGCGCGATGGACGCAAGCAGCCCATTTCGCAGTCGAAGCAGCGGCCCCGGAGAGCCCTCGTCGACCGACACAATCCGAACGCCTTTAACCTTGCGCATCTCGCCTCGGAGCACGCGCGATCGTCCATACGCATCGTTCTCAAAACGTGAAACGCGACCGATAACACGCGCGTGCGCCCCGACCTTGAGCTCGAGGTCGCACGATAGGCGAACCGTTGCCAAGTTCTTACCGTCCGCACGCGCCTCGCAGGTATAGGAATTCACGTCGTCGTTTATGGATGGATCGCCCTGCACGACAAACTCGAGGCCGCTTGCCGCTCGACCGTCGAGCGCCTTCGAGGCGCTGAGCGCGCCCGCAGCCCACCACGCCGAGACGACCGCTCCCGCCACGAGACCGACGGACGCGGCATACAGCCACCGCTTCCAAGGGGCAAGCCGCGCACAAGATTGAGCCAGCACAACGAAGACCGCCGCCGCAACGGGAATGGCCCATAGCGGCCCGACCGCCGGCACCTGCTCCCTCAGCAGCGCATCAGCGGCCACGTTGAGCACCAAGGCGCAGCTCACGCACATGCCGGCACACAGGGCCATCGTCCACGGCATCAATGGGCGCGGTGGCATCCCATGCTCGCGCTCGGTCGCACTCATACACAGATGCAATCTTTAATTTTGGCGAGTTTCTTCTCACCGATCCCCGATACGCGCATAAGGTCATCGACCGAGGCAAAGGCCCCGTTTTGCGTCCGTTCGTCGATAATTGACTGGGCCATAGAAGGCCCGATGCCCGAAAGCGTCTGCAGCTCCGCCGCACTTGCCGTATTGATGTTTACTAGGCCTGTAGCGCCACTCACACCCGACGATGCGGAAGCCCCACCATCAACATCGGCTTCCGCAATGGACGCCTGCTGCTCCCCTACCGTTGGAACGTGGATTTTTTGTCCATCAGTGACCTTAGATGCCCGATTGAGCCCCGTAACGTCTGCCTCGGGCGCCAGCCCGCCGGCGGCATCAATCGCCTGAGCCACCCGCGCGCCGTCCTTGAGACGATATACACCTGGCGACACAACGGCGCCATCGACATCGACATAGACCTCTGCCGCGGCAGAAGCCTTAGTCGAAGAACCTTCGGATGTCTTTCCGCTCGAGGCATCACCGGATCCCGGCTCCACCAACGAGCCCGTACCGTCAGTGCGCTCAAACGACACACCGCCGGCACCGCCGCCAAGGTTCGCCATCGCCAAGCCGCTCGCCATCGCAATGACGACCAGTATCGCCATCACCACTGCCTTATGACCGAGCAGCTTGTCCGCCAAGCGGTCCATCCGTTTGACTCGTTCGTGTTGTTCGCGCTGCGCCATAGCAAAACCTCCCAACACCATCGTGTCAGGAAAGGAGCCCTGCAACAGCCACGCTCCAAAACCGGTTTTAGCGATCAAACCAAAAACCGACCAAAACCTTGCACAAATCTGTCCATTTATTCAGGCACACGTCAGCAAATGAACACTTAGCCGCAAAATGCCCAGATAGCAAAAGACCGACGATGCAGGCGCATCGTCGGTCTATGCACAAAATTACTCGTGATCTTGGTAAATCTCACGCGGAGCAAGCTCCGAATGTTTGCGTTTTAAGGTCTTAGGGGCCTTATACGTATTGCTCTCGAAGTCGATATACTCGGTCTGCTTGAGCAGGCGCTCGATCATCTCCTCGTGATCGAACAACTCCCAGGCCTCATGCACGGCATCGAGTTTGGCGTGCGTCTCGGGACGGCGCGGCATAAACAGCGTGCAGCAGTCGGGAGCGGCCTCAGTCGAGATATCAAACGTACCGATCTCCTCGGCGCGCGCGATGATCTCCTGCTTGTCCGAACCGATGAGAGGACGGAACACGGGGATCTTCACGGCCTCGTTGACGGCCATGATATTCTCAAGCGTTTGGGAGGCAACCTGCCCAAGCGATTCGCCCGTCACGATGGCCTTGGCGCCCTCGATGTGCGCAATGCGCTCGGCAACCGAATACATAATACGGCGATAAATGATCACGCGCAGGTTGCTGGGACAGGTGACCGAAATCTCACGCTGGCAGTCACCAAACGGCACCACGTACAGGCGGCCGATCTGGACACCCGGCTCAAGCGCACGGATGATGTCCTGCACCAAATACTCGCTCGTATCGGGCGTCTGCGGACGACCGGAGAAATGTACCGGCACGCACACCGCGCCGCGACGCGCGAGCATCCAGGTCGCCACCGGAGAATCGATACCCGACGACAGCAGCGTCACGACCTTGCCGGCAGAACCCACCGGCAGACCGCCCACACCGCGCTCGGAGCGCGCATACACGTAGACGCTACCCTGGACCACCAGTACGTGCACCATAGCGTCAGGATCGTGCATCTGAACCTTTTTATCAGGAAACGCCTCGCACAACACCTCGCCCACCTGACGATTGATGTCAATCGAGGTGAGCTCATAGTCAGTATTGGAGCGCTTGGCGTGCACCTTAAACGAATCGAAGGAACCAAACTCGCGCAGCGCCTTCACGGCGGCGGCGCAGTACTCCTGCGGGTCGCGGTTGGTGTGATACGCCAAAGACACACGAGCAACGCCGGGAACGGTGCGAATGACACGCGCCGCCTCGTCGGCCTGATGCTCGTTAAAGGTCACGAGGATATAACCGGAAATTCGAGACACGGCATTCACGGAAAAGGCGGCCAAGGCCGCCTTGATGTTATCCATGAGGATATGCTCAAAATGTGCGCGGTTCTTACCCTTCAGTCCAACCTCGTGATAGTGGACCAGGCAGACGCGAGCCGCCATTTAGGCTTCAGCAACCTTGTGGCCGAGCGCCTTCTCATAACGGGCCTCGTCGTAAGAGATGTCGCCGTCGACAATCTCATCCATAGCCATCGAAATGGTATCGGCACCGGAAAGCCCGATGGTGATGTCATCGACATCCTGGACGGCAAGCACGCGGTTGTGCTGGCCACGCAGCATGCTATTGATGTCGCAGGCGCGCTTGGAGGCAAGCGAAGCGAGCAGGAAGCGGTTGTGATCGGTCTTCTCCAGAAGATCGTCAATGCAAGGCTTTACAACGGACACGGACCTCAGATCCTTTCATGCATATCGAGAACGCGAACGAGCTCATCGGTCGCGCGGTCGAGATCGTCATTCACCACGACGTCGTCGTAGCGGTCGGCAAGGGCAAGCTCATCGGCGGCGTTTGCCATACGCAGCTCAATCGTCTCGGGCGTCTCGGTACCGCGACCGACTAGACGCTCGCGAAGCACCTCGAGCGAAGGTGGCTTGATAAAGATCAGCACGGCCTCGGGGAAACGCTCCTTCACCTGCAGGGCACCCTGGACATCGATCTCCAAGATGAGAGACGAACCAGAGGCGAGCTTGGACTGGACCTCGCTCACCAACGTGCCGTAGCAGTTACCGTGGACCTCGGCCCACTCAACAAACTCACCGTTTGCCACGCGGCGGTCGAACTCCTCGCGCGTCAGAAAAAAGTAGTTGACGCCGTCGACCTCACCTTTGCGTGGTGCTCGCGTGGTAGCCGAAACCGTCAGGCCCAGGTTCGAGCGGCGCTCGCGCACACGAGTGACGAGCGTACCCTTGCCTGCGCCTGACGGTCCAGAAATCACAAAGAGCTTGGAATCCTGAGCGCTCACTTATTTGGTCAGCTGCTCGAGGAGCTGCTCGCGCTGACGGACGCCGAGGCCCTGGACGCGACGGGTAGCGGAGATACCGAGCTCCTCCATGATCTTGGCGGCCTTGGCCTTGCCATAACCAGGAAGAGACTCGATGAGGGTGGAAACCTTCATGCGGGAAGCAATGGGGTCATCGGAGTTGAGCACGGACTCGAGGGACTTCTCGCCCTTCTTGATCTGCTCGCGAAGCTCAGCGCGGGCGTGACGTGCGGCAGCAGCCTTCTCAAGAGCCTGCTTGCGCTGCTCATCGGTAAGCTGAGGGAGTGCCATTCGTACCTCCAAATAGTTGGGTTATATCTGATTCAATAATTGGCATTTTAGCACGTAGAACGTACAAAATGCCCAATCGCGGCTCCATAGGTTAGACGATACCCGCAAAAAGTGCAATATACTGCGCCCAAAGTTAAGCCCCTGACCTGCGATTCCACACAAAGGATGGGAAAGTTTACGCAGGCACAGGGGCTATTTTGTGCTAATGAGACCCAAAAGTGGTGACTTAGGGGAATCTTTTACGCGACGTTTTCGACCAGCTCGGCGACGATAGCGTCAAATGCGGCAACCGGGTCGTCGGCACCGGTGATGGGTCGGCCCACCACGATGTGGCTCGCACCGCGCTCGATAGCCTGGGAGGGCGTCGCCACGCGGGATTGATCGCCCAAGGCGGCGCCAACCGGACGCACGCCCGGAGTCACGATCAGCGCGTCGGGGCCGAGCAGCTCGCGCATGTCATGGGCCTCCATCGGCGAGCACACGATGCCGTCGATGCCGTTGGCCTGGGCAAGCTTTGCCAGGCGGGCAGCCTCCTCGGCCACGGGCGAGACGACGCCGATCTCGGCCAGCGAATCCTGATTCATGCTCGTGAGCACGGTGATGGCAACGAGCTTGGCGCGGTCCTCGCGCGCCTCCTCGGCACCCTCACGGCAGGCAGCGAGCATAGCGCCTGAGCCCAGACCGTGGACCGAAAGCAGGTCTGCGCCGGCAAGCGAGGCAGAACGGGCGGCACCGCGCACCTGATGCGGAATGTCATGAAACTTGAGGTCGAGGAAGACCTTAAAGCCCAAGTCCTTGAACGTCTTAACGATCTCGGGGCCCTCGGCGTAATAGAGCGTCATGCCAACCTTAAGCCAAGCGGCATGACCAGAAAGCTCGTGGGCGAGCTCGAGCGCACGCTCACGGTCGCAGTCGAGGGCGACGATAACGCGGTCGCGGGCATCGTTTTCTAGCATTCGAAAGCACCTACCAGCTCGTTGATGTCCTTCACGCCCTGGGACTCCGCCCAGGCCTCGAGCTCACGAGCGATCTTAATCGAAGCGCACGGATCGACGAAGTTAGCCATGCCGACCGACACGCAGGTGGCGCCGGCCAGGATAAACTCGGCCGCATCTTCGCCCGTCATGACGCCACCGACACCGTTGATGGGGATATCGACGGCCTGAGCGACCTCCCAGACCATGCGCACGGCGATGTGGTGGCACAGCGGGCCCGAAAGGCCGCCCTTGGGCTTGGCCACGCGGGACTTGCGGGTATGGACGTCGATGGCCATGCCCTGGATGGAGTTAATGACCGAAAGGCCGTCGGCTCCCGCGGCCTCGAGAGCCTTGGCAATCTCGGCGACGTTAACCGGCGCCATCTTCACGAACAGCGGCTTATCGGTCACCTTACGGCAGGCAGCCATAACGGCAGAGGCGCCCTCGGGCGAGGAGCCCATGGCGGCACCGCCGGCGGCAATATTGGGGCAGCTGACGTTGATCTCGTAGCCGGCAGCCCAGGGACACAGCTCGACATACATCTCGAGCGCGCGGACAAACTCCTCGACGGAGTGACCGGCGACCTGGCAGATGACCTGGCAACCGTCCTTGGAGAGCTGCTCGAGCCACGGACCGGACTCGCGAGCAAAGGCAGCCACGCCAGGGTTCTGAAGGCCCACGGAGTTGATCATGCCGCCCGGGATCTCGGCCATGCGGGGCGCGGGGTTGCCGGGCCAGGGCTCGGCAGCGCAACCCTTGGTGGTGATGGCGCCCAGCTGGGAAACATCAAAGAAGTTCTGGAACTGCCAACCGTAACCAAAAGTACCGGCTGCGGTGTTGATGGGGTTCTGCATCTTGACGCCGCCGAAATCGACGGCCATGTTCACGGTACCCACTAGAAGACCACCACCTTGGAAGCATCGAACACGGGGCCGCACATGCAAGCACCCTTCATACCGTCGACCGTCTCGACATTGCAGGTGTTGCAGGCACCAAAGCCGCAGCTCATCATGCGCTCGAGCGACACCTCGCAGTACGCGCCGGCCTCGGCGGCAGCGGCGGCGACTTTCTTCATCATGACGGCGGGACCGCAGCTGGCGACGTAGTCGTAGCCGCCCTCGCCGAGCAGCTCGGCTGCCGGGTCGGTGCAAAAACCGTGCGTGCCCAGCGTGCCATCGTCGGTGCACACGTTAACAGTGGCGCCCAGCGCGCGGAACTCATCGACACCCACGGCCTTGGAAGCGGTGCCAAAGCCCAGACAAACGTCGACATCCACGCCCTGCTCGGCAAGCTTGCCGGCGAGGCAGAGCACGGGCGGAACGCCGATGCCGCCCGCCACGAGCAGCGCCTTCCTGGTGCCCTCGGGAACAAGCCAACCGCGGCCGCCAGGGCCCAACAGGTTGGACTTGGAGCCGGGGGCCATCTGCGACAGACGACGGGTGTCGTCACCCACGACGGCGTACCACAGCTCGACGGTGCCGGCCTGGGCGTCGGCGCGATAGAAGCTCAGGGGCACACGAAGCAGCGAGGACGCATCGCCGGGCACGGCAATGTTCACAAACTGACCGGGCTTGAGCGCACTTGCAAGCTTGGGGGCCGAGATGACGAGCGAGAAGATGCCGTCGGCGATCTCCTGGTTCGAGACGACCTCGAAGTCGTGCATGCGTGCAGTGGAAGGTGTGGGCATAGACGCTCCAATCCCCCATGCGATTGCATGGTCAAAACGAACAGAAAGCGCGGCACCGCAAGGGCACCGCGCACAAAAGCGATAAGGCTATGCTAGCAGATGCAGCCGTCGGCGAGCGTCTGCTTACCGCCGACAAACACATCGGTGGCACGACCGGTAAGCGTGCGGCCGGCAAAACCGGAGTTCTCGGCGCGCGACTCATAACCGTCCTCGCCGACCGTCCAGGTGGCAGAGGGGTCGAACACGGTCAGGTCGGCAACGGAGCCCGCCTTGACCTGAACCTGGTCGAGGCCCAGAATCTCACGCGGCTTGATGGCCATGAGCTCGACCATGCGGCCCACGCTCATCTTGCCCGTGTTGACCAGCTCGGTGAGTACGAGCGACAGCGAGGTCTCGAGGCCGATCATGCCAAAGGGCGCAAGCTCGAACTCGCGGGCCTTCTCCCACGGGGTGTGGGGAGCGTGATCGGTGACGATAGCGTCGACGGTGCCGTCGATGACGCCCTGACGGATGGCCTCGGCATCCTCCTCGGTACGCAGCGGCGGATTGACCTTGAGCGAGGTGTTGTAGGTCTCGTCCAGGTCGTTCTCGGTCAGGAACATGTGGTGCGGGGTGGCCTCGCAGGTAACCTGAACGCCAGCGGCCTTACCGGCACGCACGATCTCCAGGCCATGGGCGGTGGAGATGTGCTGGATGTGCAGCTTGGCACCGGTCAGCTTGGCGATCTCGATGTCGCGGGCGATCTGGAGCTCCTCGCCGGCAGCCGGCCAGCCCTCGAGAGCCAGACGGGTCGAGACCTTGCCCTCGTTGATCTGGCCGTGGCCGACCAGGTCCTCGTCCTGGCAATGGCTCATAAAGACCTTGCCGAACATCTTGCCGTAGTCCATGCAGCGACGGAGCATACCCGCGCCCTGCACGCCGCGACCGTCGTCGGTGAAGGCGACGGCGCCGTGGGCGACCATATCGCCCATTTCGGACATGGCCTCGCCCTTAAGACCGCGGGTCATGGCGCCCGACGGATAGACGCGGCAGTGACCGACCTCGGCAGCGCGAGACTTGACGAACTCCACGACGGTGCCGTTATCGGTGACGGGATCGGTGTTGGGCATGGCGCACACGCCGGTAAAGCCGCCCTTGGCAGCTGCGCGGGTGCCGCTCTCGATGTCCTCTTTGACCTCGTAGCCGGGCTCGCGAAGGTGAACGTGCATATCCACCAGGCCAGGGACGAGGTACTTGCCGGAAAGGTCGCGGACCTCGGCTCCCTCGACGGCGAGATTCTCGCCGACCTCGGCGATCTTGTCGCCGTCAATCAGGACGTCAACGACACCGTCAAGCTCGACGGACGGGTCGACGACGTGGGCATTCTTAAGAAGCAAGGCCATTATCGGCACCTCCAAGCAGCAGATACAGGATAGCCATACGCACGCAGATACCGGCGTAGACCTGCTCCAGGATGACGGAGCGTTGCGGGTGGTCGGCCATATAGGAGTCGAACTCGACGCCGCGGTTGATGGGGCCCGGGTGGCAGATGATCGCATCGGGCTTCATGAGCTTCTCGCGGTCCTTGGTCAGACCGAAGAGCTTGTGGTACTCACGAATGGTCGGGAACGGGGCACCCTCGAGGCGCTCCTGCTGCACCCGCAGCATGTAGACGACGTCCAGCTCGGGCAGGACGGAATCGAGGTCGCTCGTCACGTGGTCGCAGCCCAGGACCTCGGGCGCCGGCGGCAGCAGCGTGCCGGGGGCGACGGCGTAGGTCTCGCAGCCCATGATCTTAAGGGCGGGGATCAGCGAGCCGCAGACACGGGAGTGTGCGATATCGCCGACGACGGCGACCTTCAGACCGTGGAAGTCACCCTTGTGCTCCCAGATGGTGTACAGGTCGAGCAGGGCCTGCGTGGGGTGGTTGTGCTTGCCGTCGCCGGCGCAGATGACGCTCGCGGGCGAGTTCTGCGTGACGATGTAGGGAGCGCCGGCGTGCTTATCGCGCACGACGATGCAGTCGATCTTATAGGCGTTGAGGGTCTCGACGGTGTCAACGAGGCTCTCACCCTTGACCGTAGAGGTCGAGGAGCCGCCAAAGTTGAGGCTGTCGGCCGAAAGACGCTTCTCGGCGAGCTCGAAGGAGCTGCGGGTGCGCGTCGAGGGCTCGTTGAACATATTAACGATGGTCTTGCCCTTGAGAGTGGGGACCTTCTTGATCGCACGCTCGTTGACCTCGGAGAACGCCTTGGCGGTCTCGAGGATGAGCTTGATATCCTCTTCGGAGTACTCGGTAATGTCGATCAGGTGCTTATGGTTGAACGCCACGGTACTACTCACCTCCCAGCGGCGCGGAGCCCACGTGGGAACCCGGCGCGACGTCGTTAATCTCGACGGCGGTGTGGCCGTCGACTTCCTTCATATATAGGTGCACGTTCTCCTCATGCGACGAGGGAACGTTCTTGCCGACAAAGTCCGGCGAGATGGGAAGCTCGCGGTGACCGCGGTCAACGAGAACTGCCAGCTCAATGCGGCTCGGACGGCCCAGGTCCATGACGGCGTCTAGAGCGGCGCGGATGGTACGACCCGTGTACAGGATGTCGTCCACCAAAACGACGCGTTTGCCATCGACGCTGAAGGGAATGTTGGTGGCGTGGATCGCGGGAGCGAAATTGGTAGCGTAGTCATCGCGGTAGAAGCTGATGTCGAGGCTGCCGAGCGGAACGTCGACGCCCTCGATCTCCTTGATCTCCTCGGCGAGCTTCTTTGCCAGAAGGTCGCCGCGCGTGACGATGCCGACCAGAGCGAGGTCTTCACAGCCCTCGTTGCGCTCGAGAATCTCGTGCGCGATGCGGGTCATCGCTCGATTGACGGCGGTCTCGTCCATGATGACCGCCTTGGGGGAAGTCGTGCCCATCGATCTCCTTCCTCACATGTCTTGACTGCTGACACAGTCAAAAAAATAGATGCCCGACCGCTTAAAGCGGACGAGACACCCACAGGAAGGGCTGCTCTTTGGCAGCTATGTAATTCCATGTGGGTATCTCGTACCCCTTTAATGGTCAAGGGATAGTGTAGCCAACCTCGAGCTTAATTGCGAGCATAAATACAGAGCAATCCGTAAACGGAGCCCAAAGCCCAATAAACCTATATATATTTGTGGGACGAGCTTGAAAACGCACGCACGAGCTGGCATAATCCCCTCTGCTGCACGCAAATCGGATCTACGTCCAGGGCCGTGGCGTGAGCACTATCGCCAAAAGAGGAATATCTCTGTGTAGATTGCGCACAGGGAGTGACTTCTGTGCTATAGTTCAGGCTTGTTTGTTAACGCGACATGTTCGTTTGTCGCCCAAGGAGGGTCAGTTATGTCCAAAGTTTGCGAAGTTTGCGGTAAGCACCCCGTTGCCGGTCGCTCCATCAGCCACTCTCACCGCGTCACCAACCGTAAGTTCCGCCCCAACATCCAGCGCGTCTACGTCGTCGTCGATGGTCACCGTCGCAAGATGAACGTTTGCTCCACCTGCCTCAAGTCTGGCAAGGTTGCGCGCTCCTAAATAAGGTCTTACCAACAAGTACCTCGGACTCTCCGGGTCAAAGACCTCGCGTTCATATAGAACTTACCAAAGGCGCCCTCCCCTACGGAGGGCGCCTTTTTTGCACTCATTGGGGACAGACTTACATGAGTGTTTTCACGCATTGGGGACAGACGTAACGCATGCCAGCAGCGGTTCGGCCCCTGCCTCACGCCGCCTCGTTCCAGCCCGCGGTGGCCTTGGTTACGCTTGTAGCGCCGATGCCGGTGATACGGGCAATTTGCTTGACCGTGAGATGCGCCCGCCTGAGCCTCAGCAGACAGGCATCGCGATCGGGGCGTGGCAGGGCCTTGAGCAGCGCAGGATCTATGCTCGGCAGGACTTCATGCGCAACGGAAAGGGCCTCCTCATCGGGGATCCGCCGGCGTGGAAGAACCTCCACTGACCAGATGCGCCCGGCAACTTCCTCGAGATGCTCGCAATAGCAACGGGAGCCTCCGACAATATCGAGCATAGGGGCCGCATCACAGATGTCAAAGGGATCGTAGCCCAGCTGGTATGCCCTAAAGCTTGACCAGCGGTATGCTTCGAGAGAGTCGATCGCACCTTTCACGGGATTGAGATGAATATAGTCGAGCAGCTGCACCGCCTGCGTGTCCGACTCAACCGCGACCCGCGAATAGCGATTGTCAAACAGATGTCCCGTTCTCCCCGTTTTTCCATTGAAATACTTAGCATATGCCGTCAGCGCGCACTGCATTGCCTTTGAAAGGTTGTCAAATGGGTCATCAACCATCAAATGGAAGTGATTGTCCATAAGGCACCAAGCCAACACCGCCACTTCATGGCGCGCAAACCTGTCCGAGATATCCGATAAGAAACGATAACGGTCGGAGTCATCTTCAAAAATAATCTGTTTGGAGTTGCCGCGGTCAAAGACGTGGTAATAGCCGGTGATCGAAACGGGGCGGGCGCATCGGGGCATAATCTCTCCTTTCAAAACTGTTCAGGCAACACCTAAAAGGAGAGAAGCAACGCGAAATGCTGAGCCTGCAACCTATTTATATCCAATAAGCGGCAATAACAGGCCCAGAACGGCAAAATGGCAAAACGATGTCTGTCCCAAATGAGTGAAAGCACTCATGTAAGTCTGTCCCCAATGAGCGGGGCGATGCAGCAGGCAGATAGTTTTATTTAAAGCGTTTCAGTTTATTGAAGCGTTTTAGTGTGCCTTTTACGGGAATCTTACCGTTCACCGAATAATTTCTTGCTATCATGCAAGGCGTAGGGTAAATCTCCGATCGCAAGGAGACACAAATGGTGAAAAAGTCA
>CAKURW010000044.1 GCA_934675795.1 uncultured Collinsella sp. | reverse complement strand
GATGTGTCCCATCTCCGGGCGGGTATAGCGATCGATCATAGCGGCTCCTTTTTGGTTATTGGCACGTTGGTCGTAACTCGACTATTGTACCGTGCGCAGGTGCCCGTATGAGCTACGGGCATCAACCTAACATTTTGAGATTGGAGCGGGCAACGGGACGTCTGCGTATTTGCTTCGCAAATCCGCACCGGCTGCGGCCGCCTATCGGCGACCTTGCCTGCTCGCTATAAACGCTTCGCGTTTATTTAACGCTCGCACCCTGGCGGGTTCGAGTCCCGGCGCTTGGTAGTAAAAAGCACGGCAACGTAACGCTGCCGTGCTTGTGCTTTTTACTGGAGCGGGCAACGGGACTCGAACCCGCGAGTGTCAGCTTGGGAAGCTGATGCCTTACCACTTGGCGATGCCCGCATATGTGGGGGATAGTATAACGCGGTTGTCTTGTTCGATACAAGGGTGGCGATGCTTGTTTTGGCTGTGGAGATTCGTTTGAAAATCGCGTCAATTGTGGAGACGAGGACCTTTGGCTTCCTGTTCCCCTTATCTTCTACCTGCGCTTTTGCTTGATTGTTGTATTTGAGCTCAATTTGTCAGGAATTGGGCAAGCTTTTGGTCAGGCTCCGGTACTTACCCGCATGAACCTCGGGGGTAGCCTCATCCTACGCGTCGCAGCCTCCCCGTGCGGCGCACGAGGGATAAGGAGCAGCCATGTCCAACGCACCCACGCACTCTGTCCACAGCGCAATCGCAACAGGTCCGCTGCTCCTGCTCCTCTTCCTGCTTTTCGGCTGCCTGGCACCGGGAGCCGCATTTGCCGTCGATGGCTACGACCAGCTCGGCTTCCGCACTATTAGCGATGATTGTGGACCCTTCTTCATCGGCAAGTATGAAGCTCAAGACACCTCGATTGCCTACTGCATGAACCAGGAGCGCCCCGGCCCCACCAAACCGGGCGGCCCATGGCTCAACTTTGATCAAGGCTGGGTGTGGCTCGACGACGAGTTCGCGGCAATCGTTTGTCACGGATATCCCACCACCACGTCGTTTGGCGGTTACCATCTTTCACCCGATCGCGCCCGCGCCGCCACCCAGCTTGCCGTATGGATGCTCAACGGCACTACCCATGTCGACGGCACCTACTCCTACACGACCGCTCAGGGTAAAACCAAGAGCGGACACTTTACCGCCGACAATGAAGTCGTGGCGGCTGCGCGGTGGCTCCACGACAGCGCAAAATCAGGAAGCATCAAAGCCGCTCCGCACCGCGCGCGACGCTATCTAGGGGCCGTATCGGGCGGCAGCAAACGTCAAGACATGCTCTATGTACTGCCGGCGGTCTCTGTTTCCTTCCAAAAGCAGTCTGCTAACACCGTTATTACCAGCGGAAACAATACCTATCAGTTTACCGGGGCAACATTCGATATTTTTGAGAGCGCCAGCGGCGCGCGTGTCGGCACCATCAAGATGGACAGCAACGGTCGAGCGCAAGCAACACTTCTGCCCAACACGGCATACTACCTAGTTGAAACGAAGGCGCCGGCCGGCTATGTCCCCCGCCACGATCGTATTGCCTTTACCACGGGGAATGACGGCGGGCGGGTCGCCATTGATGAACAGCCCGGCACCATCAACCTGCGTATCGTAAAACTCGATGCCGCGACGAATGCCGGCCCCCAGGTGGGATCTTCACTCGCAGGAGCAGAGTTCACGTGTGTGTCGCAATCAACCCCTGGATGGGCACAAATCCTCACGACCGACGAAAGCGGTCGGGCCGCCCTCGCCGATGTCCCCTTAGGAACCTTTACCATCTACGAACCAAAAGCCCCCGAGGGCTACCTGCCATCCAACGACAGCTGGACCTATACCGTTGGAGCCGACCAGCTCGGCGATTCAGGCGTGGTCGAGATCGAATCTCGCGTTTCCGATATCCCCATTGCGTTTAACCTTGAGATTTCCAAATTCAAGGATTACGGCAATAGCGACCAATCCGGCCTGGAGCAGCCGGCGGGTGGTGTTGTCTTTGAGGTTGTCAGCAACAGCTCTCAGCAGGTTGTTGGCACACTGATCACAAACATCTATGGCTTTGCCTCCACCAAAGATCAGCCCGAAGCATGGTTCGGCACAGGCAAGCGACCCGCCGGTGTCCACGGAGCCGTCCCATACGACCGTGCCGGCTACACGGTTCGCGAGGTTCCGGAAACCGTCCCCGAGGGTTTTAAACGTGCAGGGGAATGGACCGTCGGGGCCAATCAGATTTCCGACGGCGCCGAGCTTCAATATATCGTGGACAACCACGCTCTGTCGACGCATCTCCAGATTGTAAAACGCGATGCCCAAACAGGCGCTTCTGTTCCACTAGCCGGATTCACCTTCCAACTCCTCGACATCAATCATGAACCTGTCTCACAAACTTGCTGGTATCCAGCACATAACGTAATGGACACCTTTACGACTGACGCGACCGGGACCGTCACACTGCCCGAATCGCTCGTGCCGGGCACCTATTATGTACGCGAAACCTCGGCCAAAGAGCCCTATCTTGTCGGCGAAGAGATCGAGGTAAACATACCCGCCGACATGAACCTAACGCCCGTTGCAATCGCCTCGTATTATGACCACGCCGCGACCGGAAACATCAGGATCGTTAAAACCGATGCCATAGACGGCAGCTGCCTCGCGAGCGCCGTCTTTGAGATCCGTGCCTCGGGTGATATCGTGCGCCCCGACGGTAGCATTGCCGCGCTCGACGGTGAGACTGTCGCGACCGTCACGACGGATGAAACTGGAGAAGCACGCGCGGACGACCTCCCGCTGGGATCTGGCACCGCACGCTACGAGGTTGTCGAGACTCAAGCGCCGGCAGGCTTCTTGCTCGATCGGACAACCCATATTGTCGACCTTACTTATGCCGACCAGAAAACACCCGTTGTAGAAGCACGGCTTAACGTATCCGACGATTACACCAAGGTTGATATCTCCAAGGTCGATGCAAGCGGAGAGCAGGAAGTGAAAGGCGCACAACTCACCTTATATGGTCCCGATAAAACCGAAATAGACTCCTGGACCTCATCCGACAAGCCGCACCGCGTCGAACATCTTGCACCCGGCACCTACTCGTTGCGCGAAATGATTTCTCCGCGGACCTATGACCTTGCCGAGGAGATAACGTTTGAAATAAAGGATACGGGAGAAGTCCAATCCGTCGCGATGAAGGATGCGCCCATCGAGATCAAGGGGCAGGTCGACAAGCGTCAGGAACTTGTCCAACCTATCGAAAAGGGCCTGTTGGCTAACGGCGATGGTAAAAACCGCGCCACGACGCAAACCAATAGTGATGGGCTTTTCTCCTATACCATCGATGCTCGAAACGATTCCGCTACTTGGGTTGATGAGTTTACGATTACCGATGATCTTGAGTGCGCCAAAGACGGCACAGCGAGATTCATCTCAATCGAAACCCCCGTCGCCATCGGCGACCTCAACGGTCTGTGCAACGTATGGTATCGCACGACGCCGTTGGACTCGACAGACGTCGATGAGCCGGCAAACGCGACACTTGACGATGGGCACGAAAATCCTTGGCTTGAGTCCGACGAAGTAAAAGAGAGCCTGGGTGAGGACTGTCGCCTCGTCGATTACGACGGTTGGCACCTCTGGAAGGCGGATATCTCGACCACGGAATCCACCACACTCGAGGCGAAAGAACTCGACCTTGCATCCAATACCGTCGTAACGGGCATTCGAATTGAATACGGTGCGGTAGCCGCCGACTTTACGACTCGAAGCGATGCGGATTCTTGGACCCGCGATGATCTCAAAGATGAGCACGACGACCTTGACGATGCCAAAGCAATCCTTGGCACAGACGCTCGGGGCGCAGTCGTACACATGCAGGTAACGTCGGCTTATACGCCCCAAACCGCACTCACCAACAGCGCGCGCGTCGATCTTTGCCGCAACGGTGGCGGCGATAAACTTGAGTCACATGACGAGGACAGCGTCATTCAACGCTGTACCCTACCGCAGGACCTACCGGCAACAGGATCAGTTCCCATCGCCGCTTGCATCACCGCGCTCCTGACCTCGGGTGCCGCAGCCCTATGGTTCGCTCGCCTTAGGTCGATCCCAAAGAAGCGCTAGCGCGATGAAAAAGCGGGCGAGCCAGTCCCCTGGCTCGCCCGCTTTCAATCATTTAAATCGCCGCATCTACTCTGCAGACGAAGATCCACCATCAACGATTGCCTGCTCGGACTCAGGAATCCCATCGGCACCCGTACTCTGTTCTTGCTCCACCTCTTCGCTGATTGCGGAGGCGGGGGTCGAGCCCTTTGCACCCACGATGTAGGCAGCCCCAAATCCTAACGCAATGGCAATCAAGGTCAAAATCACGTAGACAGGCCAATGGCGCTTAATATACGAAAACACGTTGACTCCTTAGAGCTCCGTCTACGAACGGCGGATAACCTCGGTCACGACCTCGGATACCGTGGCAATGTTCGTCGGGTTGACATTGTGGGGCAGGTCGTCCTCGGTACGAGCGCAAGCCAGACGCGTGCCGTCCACGCCGGCGATGGTGAGGGCTCGGCGGCTCGCCTCAAGCGCGGCATAGGCATCGGTCTTGGCATAGGGCATCTCGAGCGCGCCACAATCGACATGGAACGACTTGCACACCTTGCTGACCAGGTTCATGATGCGGCGATCGCCCTTGAGCAGCTGCTGTTCGCCCTCGACCGTCACCACCGAAAGCCTGCCGGCGCCGACGGATTCAAGATTGATGAAGAATACGCCGCGGAGCTTATCGCGATGCGAAGCCAAGAAGGCCTTCATGCCGGCGCCATCACAATCCGAGGCGCCGGTTGCCACAAACCAGATATCGTGACCGAGCAGCTCATCATCGCCCATAGAGGCGACAGCCGAGAGCATATCTTCGGAAGAAGCGCCATCGGAAGACGTAGCGCCACCCTTCCAGCCATCGTTATCGTCCTCGAAGTTATCCCACGAACCGATACCGCGACCGGACTTCTTGGCATCGTAATCGTCTTCGACGCCCAGCCAGTCACTCATGCTGTCCTGCTCGTTTTTCTTTTTACGACCGAACAGGCCACCCAGGCCGCGCTTACGAGACTTGGGTGCCGCCGGGGCGGGAGCTGAAATGGTCTCGATCGGCTGCGCGCCCGGCGCAACGGGCATAGGAGGCGCAACGGGTGCCGATGTGGGTTCGGGACCCTGAGCAGTAGCAAAGGGGTCGTTGACCTGGGCAGAGGGATCGGGAAGGTCGAACAGCGACGTGCGAGACGCAACGTTTGCCTGCTTCATCGACGGCAGCGATGGATCGGGGACCGAAGCCAGCGGAGACGAGGAGGGCGCAGGCGACGGTGCCGACGCCGGATCGGGAACATTCATCTGCGGACGCGGCGATGCCTGGGAGGAAATCTGGGCCATAAGGGAATCGACCGTTTCGTCCTGGGTGGGAGCGACATTGGCAACCGTGGCACCGGAACCACTCGGAGTCGGCATGGTGAAAATCTGCGTGGAGTAAGGCCTCGACTCATCTGTCTCGGGAGCCTCGGAAACCGCAGACACTTCCTCCTGCTCGACCTCGGTCGAATCATCTTGCTCGGCTGCCGCGTACTGCTCTTCGTCAGAGTTGACCTCGACGGGCTCGTCCTCGGTCGCATCCTGAATTTCGGCAGCATCAATGGGCTCGTCATCGCCCGCCGCGTCGTCCTGCTCATCGGAAGCAGGAAGGGGCTCGGCAATCGCGGTACCTTGCTTTTCAAACGTCATCGTGGAATCGAACTGCGCGGCATCAAACGACATGGTGCTATCGACGTGCTGCTGAGCCTCGAAAGACGTTGTAGCTTCGGCAGCGTCGACGGGTACGGACTGCATAGCCTCGTTCTGCTCGAACTCTTGCGCCGCGCGCTCACGTGCCGCCTCGGCTGCCTGCTGCTGAGCGATAGCCTCCTGCTCGGCAGCCTCGCGTGCGGCAGCGCGCTTCTCCTCGAAATCGTCGACAAATTTCTTGCCCTTTGCAAGCGCACCCTTAAAGAAGTTGGAAGCGCTGGCGCCAATCGACGAGAACGCGGATGCAATGTCGGCATGGGGCGTTGCCGCGGGAATCTCGGCCGAGAAATCAGTATCGCTCTCGTAAGACACGCGCCTCGGCTGTTCAACGTAATCGTCGTCAGACTCGTCCGCAACGTCTTGCGCCGGCGCGGCGGGAGCCAAAATGTCCAGTCCTGCCGCGGGATCGATCGCGGACACCGCCTCGGGCTCGGCAACGGCAGCGGCAACCGCGGCAGACTCATCATCCACGGTGACAGCGGGCGCAGGTGCAGCCACGACGGGGGCAGGCTCGGGCTCAAACGTCGGCTCCTCGCCCTCCTCGTAATCGAGCGTGCAGGACTCGGGAAGCATTCCGAGCGCACGGATGGCATCCGAACCAAAGCGGATGTTGCCGGCGGCATTGCGATAGAGCTTGGGCTCGGGCTCGGCCGCGACAGGCTCCTCCACCGGCTCGGCAGCGGAAACCTCGTCATTGAACTCTTCGGCCTGGACAGCCTGATTCTGATCCTCGGGCACAATGGCGCCAATCAGTGTCTCGTCGGCAGACGCACCTTCAAAGCCCTCGATCTGCTCGTCGAAAGCCTCGCCCTGTTCGGGCTCGGTTTGAGCGTCGGGAGCAATCGGCTGACCGAACTCGTCCTCAGCGTAGGTAGGCTCTTCATACTCGATGGTGTTACCGTAGTCGTTTTGCTGCTGGGCCGCGGCATACTCCGCCGCTGCGCGCGCCATTTCCTCGGCACGACGCTTCTGCTCCCCAAAATAGGTATCGAACGGAACATCGTCGGGAAACTCGTTTTCGCCCTGGAAGGGAGCAACGTTGTCCATAACGCCGAGCATAGCGGCGACAGAAGACTTGTTGCACACCGCGCCAGACGTATAGGGAAGAATGTGGCGGTTAGAGATGATGTTTACCGCGTTGGCGAGTGCAACGAGGGAAGCGAGGATCGCGACAATCCACAGCAGAACCTTGAGCGCGCCGGGGAGCGGCAGAATACGCAGGATGGCAACGGCAGCGGGGGCAACCGTGGCAACGGGCAACAGCTTGGCGATGAGCGCACGATACGAAGCATAAGGCTCGCGGGCGAGCAGCTCAGCACGGGGAGAGTCGTAGTGTGCGACAACGACCACCGGGCGGTTACGCGGGGACGCGAGCGGGCCCGAGGCCTTGTGGTAGGCGATGACATTTTGGCTCACGCCCGTCTTGCCCAGGCGCGAAACCACGGGGTGGCCCGTGCGCTCGAGCACGTAAAGAACGGCGCCGACAATGGCCAGCAAGGTGCCGACCAAGCCGATACCGCCGCCGATGCCCATCAGCAGGGCACCGGCAAACGCAAGAATACCGGTGACGGCAAATGCCAACCTACTGGGCGCCGGGGCATTGAACTCCTGAACCTCGGGATCAAAGCCATGGTTGCGGAAGATCTGAGCGATATCCTCGGCAGCCAAGCGCTCTTCTTCGCTGCATGCCGGCGTAATGCCGGTGTTCTGCAGCAGGTGGTTAATATAGTTCTGGGTGTTCGCCATGTGCGCTCCACATCCATAATCCGACAAATAGGCCCAATGCATGCACATTAGAACCGTATATAGTCGAAAGTATACCCCGAGCGAGCGCAAACGACCGAATTCGGGCCATCTTAACGCCCCGAGCGGACAAGGATATAGCCTAATCTCCATATCGGACTAAAATCATGGCAGCAAACCACCTTCTCATGCGAGGATTCTATGACGGCAAGCGACACGACCGCGACAATTAAAAAGGGGAATTCGGAGCCCAGTTTCGATAAAACGGCTCAGCGCATCCTCAATCTTTTCTTTGTGCTCAACAGCTCCCCCGAACCGCTGACGACCGAGCAGATCGTCTTGGATTCCGACCTGGGATATGGCTCCGGCAACATCGACTCGGATAAGCGCAAGTTTCGGCGCGATCGTGACAAACTGCTCGAGCGTGGCATCTTAATCAAGGAGGTTCGCCCCGCCGGTGCGCAGGAGACCGAGGAAAGCTCGTGGACAATCGACCGCGAGCACACCTTTGCAGCAGGCGGCCTCATCACCGCAGACGACGCCGATATCCTGCTCAACGCCATCGACCAGACACTAGCGGCCGGCTCATCCACTTTTGCCGCACCGCTTGCCGATATTCGCTCCAAGATTGCCTATCTCACCGGTAGGACGACGGTGGACGAAGCACCAATCCGCCGCTCTCCCACCGTCGATGCGGTATGGAGCGCCTTTGCCGAGCGATGCGCGCTGCGATTTTTATATCAGAACGGACGCGGCGAGCAGAAAGAACGTACCGTCTGCGTCTACGGCATGTTCGAACGCGAGGGCGTGGCGTACTTCTGCGGCCTCGACAATGTCGCCGACGGCATCAGGACATTCCGCTGCGACCGTATCGTTCGCGCTTGGCGTCCTTCGAAGGCCTACGCCATCCCTGCGGACTTCAATCTCAACGACTATCTGTTCTTTGAATTCGATTTTGCCGACCGATCGCCCGTTGCAGCCACGTTCTCGTTCGCCCCTCAGACGCAGATCGATATGATCAACGGCCTCACGCGCGGGCGAGGTGAGCTCGCACACACCGATGTGGGATGGGCCTGGACCGTTGACGTGCGTGACCTTGAAGCCGCCGCCTCATTTTGCATGGCCCACGCCGTGGACGGCATGAGGCCCGTGGCCCCCAAATCGCTCAAGCAGGCGTGGAACCGCCTCATTGAAAGGACGGTGCACGAGCATGCCCGTGCGTAAACTCACCAGCGAGCAGAGACTCTCGCGCGCCATCGACATCATGGAGGCCCTCTACGCCGCCGGCGAGAGCGGCATGACACGAGCCGAGATTTGCAGCCGCTTTGACATCACAGGGGTGTCGCTCGACGAGATTCTCGAGATCGTCTCGACGCTCGCGGACCGAGAATCGGGTGCGCGCATCATCTGCGAATGCCACGGCGAGCGTGTGGTTCTCACCGGTGACGCCGGACGTGTGCTACCGCTGCGCCTGAGTGCCGCCGAAGGCGCTGTGCTCAACCATGAACTTGAATCGTTGGGGATCGAGCCGCAGACGGCAGCTCGGATTCGACATGCCCTTCTACCCGAAGAGCTCGGCTATAACCAGCGCGTCTTTGACACCGTCAACCACGGGTCGCACTGGCAGCAGCTGAGCTGCGCCATTCAGGACGGCGTTCGCTGCCGCATCTCGTATCGCTCGATGGACGATGCACGGCCACGCGAGCGTCTGGTCGATCCCTTGCGCATTACGGCAAACGGCGACCAAACATACCTGATTGCCTGGGACATCACAGTCGATGAGCAGCGCACCTATCGCATGGATAAAATCGAGGGACTCACCTTGACGGAAGACTCCGTCGTGCCTCACGCACCGGACGTTGCATCCCTCCGCGATTCCCTTGCCCGGACACAGCGTAGCGCAAAGCTCCTGATGCCATTCGATATGGCGGAGCATCTGGACTGGGCCGGCATCACTCTAATCGAGCACAGCGGGGCAGACATGGCAACGGTAACCGTGCATTACGGCTCCGAGCGTTGGCTACTGAGCCAGGTAATCGCAGCGGGCGGAGCCATCCGCATCTTGGATGACCCCGCCCTGTCAAAGCGTCTGTGCGATATGGCAAAAACCCTCGTCTGTCCGCTTTAGCGCCGCCGCTCGTGGCGTGCGCGCCACAGTTGCAGATAGTGCCCGATCTGCGCCGATTCGATGCGCTGGTAGGAGCTCGTGGGCAGCGACGTTAAGAACTTCTTTCCGTAGCCCTTCGTCACCAGGCGCGGGTCGGCCAGAATCAGCACGCCGCAATCGGTCGACGAGCGGATAAGGCGGCCGGCCGCCTGCTTGACCTCGAGCACCGCCTCGGGCAGCGAATAGCGCGCCCAAGCGCGGTCTTCGCGCAGGTTGCGCTCGCACGAGAGCGGGTCCGTGGGGCTCGAGAACGGCAGCTTGGGAATAATGACGCAACGCAGCGTCTCGCCGCTGGCGTCAAACCCCTCCCAGAAGGCCTTAAGCGCAAAAAGCGACGAGGTCGGCTCATTGATAAACCGGTCGCGCAGGCGACGAGGAGATGAGTTGCGCTGCTGGCAGTTGAGCTCCAGACCCGCACGGGCCATCTTGGGCTCAACGCGGGCGTACAGGTCTTCCATGTCGCGCCGATTGGTGAACAACGTGAGCACCGATCCGCCCATGGCAAGATGGGCGTCGACCAGCACGCGCTCGAGCGCCGTAAGATAGCTCTCACAATCGCGCGGATCGGGGATATCGCCCGCAACGACTACAGCCATGTTCGAATCGAAGTCGTAGCTCGAGTCCAAGTGCAGCGATGAAGATGTTGAAGCACCGATGCGATCGAGGCCGACCGCGTGGTTAAAGTGTTCAAAGCTTTTGGACACCGTCATGGTCGCCGAGGCAAAGATAGCCGTGTGAACCTCGGGCAGCCACTCGGTTGCCAAGGCCTCGCCAATATCGATGCGCTCTGCGGTCATCGACTCTCCGCCGGCACGCACCCTGCGATTGACCTGCAGCGAATACACGTAGTGCTCGTCGGTGCCATCAATGATGAGTTTGAGGTTCTCGGCCAGCTCGTGCAGGCGGCGCGAGATATCACCCAGGTCGACAACAACCTCGGGCTTGTCGGCGGCGACGGCTTGCACCAGCGCGTCGACGCTCTTGTCAGCTTGTTCCAATGCGTCGATGCCAGTGTAGGCCGACTGTAAGAAATCATGCCAGTCGTCTGATTCGCGCAGCTCGGGGCCAATCCATAGATTGGCATTGTCATAACCCCCACGCGCACGGCGGCCGAGCTCGCGAACACCATCGAACACGTCGGCGATCGCCATGCTCGCGCGCGCAACCGTCGACGTCGCCTTGGCAGTAAGGCCCAGATAGAGCGTAGAGCCCTCGGAGGTTGCCAAATCACGGGAAACCTGGCTTAGCGCGCCGGTGGTCGAGCCGCCCAGGCGCTCAAACAGAACGCGTGATTCGTCCGCCGACACCACGCGCGCCCACTGACGGCGCGCCTCGCGCTCGATGGAATGGGCCTCGTCGATTACCCAATGACGAATCGGAGGTAAAATCCTGCCCTCGGCCGCAACATTGCGGAACAGCAGGGAATGGTTGGTGACCACCACGTCGGCATGCGCCGCACGACGGCGAGCGCCGTGGACCAAACATTTATCAGGGAAAAACGGGCAGAGGCGACGAGCACACTCGCGCGAGGCTGTCGTAAAGTCGGGGCGGTTGACGCTGCGCCACCGAATGCCAAGTGAGTCGAGGTCGCCATCGGCTGATTGGCAGACGTACGCCATAATGACCGCGACCGCCGTGAGCGTGTCCGCCGGATCGCGCTTGGTGGTAATCTCGACCTGGCCGCGGCTCATGCGCTCAAGCTTGCGCAGGCACGGATAGTGGTCATACCCCTTGAGCGCGCAAAACGACAGATCACCGTCCAGTTGCTCGGCAAGTTTTGGCAGCTCATGATACATGAGCTGGTCGGCAAGATTGTTCGATTTGGTCGCAATACCAACCGTGATGTTGTTACGGCGTGCCGCCTCGGCAAACGGCACCAGATAGGCCATCGATTTGCCGACGCCTGTGCCTGCCTCAATTACTCGATGAGTGCCCGTGACCAGCGCATCGCGGACCTCGAGCGCCATCGCGATCTGCTCATCGCGCGGCTCGTAGGTGGGATACATGCGATTGACCAGGCCACCTGGCGCATAGTCTGCCTCAATCTCCTCACGACTCGGCATCTTGAGAACCGGCAGTTCATCGGCGTCCACCCGATCGTCGGCGCGATCGGCCTTGAGAACGTCAGCACGAGCGGCGCTGAGAGAGAAGATAGAACCAGGGTTCTGCCCTGCCAAGAATGAGAAGATAGGACGATAGGACCAAGGCACGTCCGGATGCATGTCGGCTAGGCGCGCCATGAGGCCCTGGGGCAAGTCGGTGAGCGCCACGAGTAACACGCGCCATACGCCACACAGGGCGTCGACGTCGGCATTGGCACGGTGTGATACCGAGTCACAGCCAAACAGATCGGCCATAAAAGACAGCTTGTGCGAGGCCAGGCGCGGAAGCGCGATGCGCGACAGCGCCAGCGAATCGATCCAAATATCGCTCACGTTGACGCCGCCTTTGACCGACTCGATAAACGAGCGGTCGAACGTGGCGTTATGTGCGATTACCGGGCAACCACCGACAAAATCGGCGAGAGCGGCTACGGCCTCAACGGCCGACGGGGCATCTGCCACATCGGCATTTGTAATGCTCGTGAGCTCGGTAATCTCGGCGGGAATCAGCTGCTTGGGATGCACGAAGGTATCGAAGCGGTCGACGATCTCGCGGCCCGAAAGACGGGCCGCCGAGATCTCGATCAGCTCGTTGTCCTGCACCGAAAGACCTGTGGTCTCGGTATCGAGGACAATTACATCTTCCTCGATAAGGCCGAAGGACTGCGTTTTGGCGCGTTCGGCAATCGTGGCATAGGAGTCGATGACAAACTGCGGCGTTCCTGACGAAACCGCGTCCTCGATTAGCATGCAATGCCCGCTCGACGAAGGCCCATACGGATCAGGCTGTCACAGACCTGCGGGAACGTCATGTCGTCTGTGTGGCGAATCTCATCCGGATACAGCGACGTATCGGTCATGCCGGGAATGGTGTTGGTCTCGAGGATGACGGGGCCGTCCTCGCTCACGATAAAATCGCTGCGCGAGATGCCCAGGCAACCGAGGGCCTTGTGAGCAGCACAGGCAAGCTCCTGAGCGCGAGCGTAATTCTCGGGTGAAATCTGCGCCGGAATACGATGGATGTCCGTAGGGTCGACATACTTCACGTCCAGATCGTAGAACTCACAGTCCTCGGGCTTGCGAATCTCGACAATCGGCAGGGCGCGCACGTCGTCCTCGCCGTACACGCCGACGGTGATCTCGGTACCCTCGATGCACTTCTCGACCAGCACTTTGTCGCCGTACGCAAACGCCTTGGCGATTGCCGCGGGCAGCTCGGAGGGCTCATGGACCAGGGAAATGCCATAGCTGGAACCGTTGACGGCCGGCTTCACAAAGCAGCGCTCGCCACAAACCTCGACGATATGATCGATATCGACTTCATCGCCCACCTCGAGCGCAAGGCCGGGGGCAATGGGAATGCCCGCCTTGGCGTACAGGAGCTTAGAGACCTCCTTGTCGGCACCGCAGGCGCTGGCAAGCACGCCCGAAGCCGTGTAGGGGATACCCAGGGTCTCCATGGCGCCTTGCATGGCGCCATCCTCGCCGCCGGCACCGTGCATGGCGATAAACGCCACGTCAAAGCCGCCGGTCGCCATGGTTACCATAAAATCATCGGCAGCCGTGTCGAGCAGCTCCACCGAAGTGTAGCCGGCCTCCTTCAAGGCAACCACGACGTTCTTTCCCGAATTGAGCGAGATCTCGCGCTCAGCGGAATGACCGCCCGCCAAGACCGCTACGTGCATGTTCTCTAGGCTTTTACCCGGCATGGGCAGACTCCTCCTCTATAATTTCAGCAGCTGATACCATATTGTAGCGATACCCTCTACGTTTCCCCAAAATCGAAAGGCTTCCATGAATCCCAGGACTAAATCTCAGGACATTCGCGACTTGAGCCAAAACGATATTCGCGAGCTCGTGGCCGAGCTTGGCCAGCCCGCCTTCCGCGCGAAGCAGCTCATCGAATGGGTCTTTGAGAAGAACGTTTGTTCGTTCGACGACATGACCAACCTTCCCAAGGCTTTCCGCGAGCAGCTTAAAGAGGCTTTTGCCTTTGATACGCCGACTGAACTCACCAAGCAGGTTTCCAAAGATGGCTCGCGCAAGTATCTGCTCGAGTACCACGACGGCATTTCCGTCGAAACTGTCGGTATGCCCCGTCGCAACAAGCTTTCCGTCTGCGTTTCCACCCAGGCAGGCTGCGGCATGGGCTGTGCCTTTTGCGCTACCGGTCTCAACGGCCTCAAGCGCTCTCTGACCGCTCAAGAGATCGTCGACCAGGTACTTCATGTATCCAACGACTTTGGCGAGCGCGTCACGAGCGTTGTCTTCATGGGCCAGGGCGAGCCGTTTGCCAACTACGACGAGGTTCTCAAGGCGTTGCGAATCCTCAACGACCCCGATGGCATCGGTATCGGTGCTCGTCACCTCACTGTCTCTACCAGCGGCGTTATTCCCGGTATTCGCAAATTTGCCGACATCCCCGAGCAGTTCACGCTTGCCGTTTCCCTGCATTCCGCCAT
>CAKURW010000043.1 GCA_934675795.1 uncultured Collinsella sp. | reverse complement strand
TACACGCGCGGGTTTCTGCTGCAAGAACAATTTTTTACGCAGACAAAAAGACAAAACCCGCACATGATAACCGCCCGCCTCACGAATGAGACGGGCGGCATGAAGGGGGCTACGCTAGGCGTCTAAACCCAAAACGTTACGCGGAGCGCTTCGCCTCGAGCTTGGCCTGAGCGGCAGCCAGGCGCGCGAGGGGCACGCGATAGGGCGAGCAGGACACGTAGTCCACATCGGCCACGTTGAACAGGTCCTTAATGGATTTGGGGTCGCCGCCGTGCTCGCCGCACACGCCAAAGTGCATGTCGGGGTTGGTGGCACGGCCCTTCTCGACTGCCATGCGTACCAGCTCGAGTACTGCCGTATCGATGGTCTCGAAGGGGTTGTCCTTCAGAATCTTCTTATGCATGTACAGCGGGATGAACTTTGCCTCGGCGTCGTCGCGAGAGAAGCCAAAGGTCGTCTGCGTAAGGTCGTTGGTGCCAAAGCAGAAGAAGTCGGCATGATGGGCGATCTCGTCGGCGACCATACAGGCGCGCGGCAGCTCGAGCATCGTGCCCACGGGAATGTTGAGCTCGACGCCCTCCTCGGCGGAAACCTCGTCGATGACGCGCTCGATGACCTCGCGAGTCTGGACATGCTCAGCCGTGATGGAAACGAGCGGAACCATGATCTCGGGATGCGGGTCGACGCCCTCCTTGATAAGGCGGGCAGCGGCCGTGGCGACGGCGCGAACCTGCATGAGCGGCAGATCGCTAAAGACGATGGACAGGCGCACGCCGCGTAGGCCGAGCATCGGGTTGGACTCGACCATGCCGTCGATACGACGCAGGCGGGCGCGCAGGACGGCAAGCTCTTCCTCGCTGGCGCCAGCGGCTTCCTTCTTGGTGATGGCGACCTCAAGCTCGCGAGGATTATCCAGGAACTCATGAAGCGGCGGATCGAGCAGGCGAACGACCACATCGCGACCGGACATGGTCTTAAACATCGCCAGGAAGTCCTCGGTCTGAACCTTGAGCAGGTCGGCCAGGGCCTGCTGCTTCACGGCCTCATCGTCAGACAGGATAAAGCTCTGGATGATGTTCTTGCGGTCGCCCAGGAACATGTGCTCGGTGCGGCACAGGCCGATGGCCTCGGCGCCAAACTCGAGCGCAAGCTCGGCATCCTCGGGATTGTCGGCGTTGACGCGCACATGGTTGGCATGGCCACAGGTCTCGTCCAGGCGAATCTCGTCGGCCCAGGACAGGATGGTATCCAGATCGCCGGTGAGCTCGGCGGAGACCAGGTCGACGGGACCGTCGACGACGATGCCCTGGGTGCCGTCGATGGAGATGATGTCGCCCTCGTGCAGCACGCGGTCGCTGCCCTCGATGCGCACGACCTTCTCGGCGGCATCGATGTGGAAGCGCTCAACGCCGCAGACGCAGGGCGTACCCATACCGCGGGCGATAACAGCGGCATGGCTCGTCTTGCCACCGTGGCTGGTCAGGATGCCCTCGGCGGCAACCATACCCTTCAGGTCGTCGGGGTTGGTCTCCCAGCGAACCAGAATGACCTTGTGGCCCTCGGCGGAACGCGCGACGGCATCGTCGCTCGAGAACACGACCTCGCCCACGGCGGCGCCGGGGCTGGCGTTGAGGCCACAAGCCAGCGTCTCGTACTTCTTGGAGGCGTCAAACTGCGGGTGCAGGAGTTGGTCGAGCTGCGCGGGATCGATGCGGCTCACGGCCTCCTCGCGGGTGATCAGGCCCTCCTCGACCATCTCGATGGCAATGCGCAGGGCGGCGGTGGCGGTACGCTTGCCCACACGGGTCTGGAGCATCCAAAGCTTGCCCTGCTCGATGGTGAACTCGATATCGCACATATCGCGGTAGTGGTCCTCGAGCGTCAGGAACACGCGCTCGAGTTCCTCGCCAGCGGACTCAAGACCCGGGGTGGCCTTGAGGTCGGCGATGGGCTCGGTGTTGCGGATGCCGGCGACGACGTCCTCGCCCTGGGCGTTGACCAGAAAGTCACCGTAGAACTCCTTGGTGCCGTCGGCCGGGTTACGCGTAAAGGCGACGCCGGTCGCCGAGGTCTCGCCCTTATTGCCAAAGGCCATGGCCTGGACGTTGACGGCGGTGCCAAGGTCATCGGAAATGCCGTGCTGCTTGCGATAGATGCAGGCGCGCTCGTTCATCCAGCTGCCAAAGACGGCCTGGATAGCAAGGCGCAGCTGAAGCTCCGGATCGTGCGGGAAGACGGGCTTGCCGTCAGCGACCTCGAGCTCGGGATACAGAGCAGCCTCGACGTTGTCGGAGAAAATGCCCTTGAAAGTCTCGACGAGTTCCTGCAGGTCCTCAGCCGAAAGCTCGGAGTCGACGCGGACGCCGGCGACCAGGCGGGCCTGGGTCAGGGCGTTCTCGAACAGGTCGGCATCAACGCCCATGACGACGTTGGAAAACATCTGGATAAAGCGGCGGTAGCTATCCCAAGCAAAGCGCGGGTTTTGCGTCTGGGCAATGAGACCCTGGACGGAATCGTCATTGAGGCCCAAGTTGAGGACCGTGTCCATCATGCCGGGCATGGAAAACGGAGCGCCCGAGCGAACCGACACGAGCAGCGGATCGGAGGCGTCACCGAGCTTTTTGCCGCAGCGGGACTCGAGGTCTTCCTCGGCGGCAACGATCTCATCGAGCGCGCCTTCAGGCCAGACGTTGCCGGCACCGGAGTACTCGACACAGGTCTGGCAGGTAATGGTAAAACCACCGGGAACCGGCAGGCCGATGCGGCTCATCTCGGCAAGGTTTGCGCCCTTGCCGCCAAGCACGAAGTTCATGGACTTGTCGCCCTCGGTGACACAGGTGCCCTGGGCGTCGGTTCCAAAACGGTAAACCCTCTTGCAATCGCTCACGATACTTCCCCTTCCATGCGCTCTCGCGCACGACCGTGGTAACGAATCGACCCGCCGGATGCGAGCCGTGAGGGTACTATACGGCGGGCATTGAGCGGGCTTGCGCAGAGGACGCGTGGGTTGGTAAACGTGCTAAAACTGGCGGTAAACGGTAGGTAAAGGTGGTTACCTTATGAAGATACCACTGCAAGAAACTTGCTGGTCAAATGCCAGTTTCTTGCTAAATCGCTTTACCATAAGTAGCTAATTTGGGACGGGGCTTTTTTAGCTGCCCCCGCAGGCAATCGACCAAAATGGTCGCGACTTCAGCCGGGGTAGCTAAAAAAGCCCCGTCCCAAATTAGCTACTTTTGCTGGGCTCGGCGGGCGGCACGGCGGGCACGGGCTTCTTGGATTTCCTCCAAGTGGCTAATGATCTCGGCAGCGCTTTCCTCGATGGCCTTGCCGTCGGTACGCACCACAAAGCAGCCCAGGCGCTTCATGAGGGCACGGGCTTCCTCAAGCTCGCTGCGCACGCTCTCGGGCTCGGCATAGGAGCCGGCAACGGCACGAGCGTAGTCATCGCCCAAGCGGCTATCGCGAATTTCGGAAATCACATCGACGGTCGAAATCAGGCCGAACAGGCGCATCGGGTCGACCTCGTAAATCGACTTCGGCGGCTCCATGCCATGGGCCAACGGAACATTGGCAACCTTGTAGCCCTGATAAGCCAGATACATCGACAGCGGCGTCTTGGACGTGCGCGATACGCCCAGCAGCACGATATCGGCACCCGACAAATCGTCGCAACCGCGCCCGTCATCGTGCTCAACGAAATACTCCATGGCCTCGATACGATGGAAATAGCGGTCATCGGTCTTGTGAATCACGCCCGCAACGCCCTTGGGCGACACACCGATAAGCGACGACAGCACGGCGAGCGTCGGACCAATCAGGTCGACCGAGCGAATGTGCAGCATGCCCAAGTAGTCGAGCACACGAGCACGAAGGGCCGGATCGACAATGGTGTGGAACACGGCGATATCGCGATGGTCGGCATCGACGCGCGGCCCCACAAATGACTTGACCTGCTCCACGGAGGCCACCTTGGGCAGGCACAAAACGCGAAAAGCCCCTTCATCAAATTGCCCGGACGCCGCAAGCACCACCTCACAAGCGGTATCGCCGAGAGAGTCGGAGATAACGATAACGGTGGGACGAACGGCGACCGGGCAATCCATGCGGGGCTCCTTTTGCGCTTACGCGCAGGCTGGCTTACTTTTTGCGGGCAAGCTCACCGATGTTGGCGATGCCGGAGAAAACGGCCTCGAAGCGGTTGAGCAGCTTAAGGCGATTATCGCGGAGCTGCTCGTCCTTGTCCATGACCATAACCTCGTCGAAGAAGCGGTCGATGGGGGCACGCAGAGCTGCAAGGGCGGCAAACGCGGCCGGGTAGTCCTCGGCAGCAAGGGCAGCATCGACAGCGGTCTGAGCGGCCTCGGAGGCATCGGCAAGCGCGAGTTCGGCCTCGCCCATCAGGCTGCGGTCGTACTCCGCACCCAGCTCGGGCTTGGAGATGTGCGAGGCGCGGGCATAGGCGGTCGCCAGGTTGTCGAAGGTCTCGGCGTCATTCTTGCGGGCCTCATCGAGCGCGGCGCAGCGGGCGAAGAAGACGGACGGGGCGATGATGTGCACCGCGGAGACGGCGGCGACGGTATCGGCCGGAATCTTCTCGTCGCGGGCCATGCTCACCAGACGGCCGTGGAAGAAGTCACGGACCTGCTGGGCGACCTCGGCGGCGTCGAACTCAATGCCCTGCTCGCTATAGAGCTCGAGAGCGAAGTCGATGAGCGACGTGGGGTCAATCGGCAGACGATCGCGCAGGATGTTGATGATGCCGATAGCGGCACGACGCAGCGCGTAGGGGTCGGAGGAGCCGGTCGGGGGCTCGCCGATGGCAAAGATACCGGCGATGGTATCGAGCTTGTCGGCGCAGGCCACGATGCAGCCAGCGGTGCCCTCGGGTAGCTCGTCACCGGCAAAGCGGGGACGATAGTGATCGCGAATAGCATGAGCGACCTCGTCGTTCTCCCCCATCGCGGTGGCGTAGTAACCGCCCATCACGCCCTGCTGGCTCGTGAACTCGACGACGGCGTTAGACACCAGGTCGGCCTTGCACAGGTGCGCGGCGCGAGCAGCGTCGGCGGCAAGATGGGCGCCCAGGTGAGCCTCGCGGGCGATAGCGAGCGCGAGCTGCTCGATGCGCTCGGACTTGGCGAGCACGCTGCCGAGCTTCTCCTGGAAAGCGACCTTGGCCAGGCGCTCACGGAACTCATCGAGGGAGATCTTCAGGTCCTCCTCGTAGAAGAACTTTGCGTCGTCCAGACGGGCGCGCACGACGCGCTCGTTGCCGTCGATCACGCGCTCGGCGTTCTCGGGCTTGCTGTTGGAGACGACCACGAACTCACGCGTGAGCTTGCCCTCGCCGTCATAGATCGGGAAGTAGCGCTGGTTGGTGAGCATGGACTCACAGATGATCTCGTGCGGGACCTTGAGGAACTCCTCATCGAAGGTACCGACGAGCACCGTCGGCCACTCGCAGAGGTTAATAACCTCCTCGAAGACCTTCTTGGGCGTATCGACATGGCAGCCGGGACGGGCGGCCTCGACCTCGGCGATACCGGCGAGGATGGCCTCACGACGGCGCTCGGCAGAAAGCACGCCGGCGTCCTCGAGCACCTGCTCGTAAACGGCGGGGCTGGCAACCACATGGTCACCAGGGCCAAGTACGCGATGACCGCGCGTGGTGTTGCCACTCGTCACGTCGGCAAACGACACGGGCACAACATCCTCGCCCAGAAGGCAGCAGATCCAACGGACCGGACGCACGAACGTCGCGTGCTCGTGGCCCCAGCGCTGGCTGCGGTAGTTGGGCCACTGCAGGCCGGCGATGGTCTTCTCGCACAGAGCAGTCAGAATCGGCGTAGCCGGTGCGGAGGGAATATTCTTCTCGGCGAACACATACTCGCGACCGTCGGTGTCCTCGCGACGAACCAGGTCCTCGGCAGCCACACCGCACTTGCGGGCAAAGCCCTGGGCGGCCTTGGTGGCGTTACCGTCAGCGTCGAAGGCAATGTTGGCCGCGGGGCCACGCTTGACCTCGTGAACCTCATCGGTCGCGGTGGCGACGTTAGCCACGAGCGCAGCCAGGCGACGCGGGCTCGAGATCACGCGGACCTCGCCGTGGGCCAGACCGGCCTCGTCGAGACCCTTGGCGATCATGGTGCCAAGCTGCTTGACGGCATTGTTCAGCGGCGCGGAGGGCATCTCCTCCGTACCGATCTCAAACAGGAAATCCTTAGCGTCTGCCATGGCTTACGCCACCTCGCCTTCCTGATCGGCATTCTCGTTGATTCCGGCGACCTCGGCCATATAGGCCTCGCAGCACGCCTTGGCGACGGCGCGGACGCGCAGGATGTAGTTAGCGCGCTCGACTGCGGACAGCGCACCGCGGGCATCGAGCAGGTTGAAGGCATGGCTGCACTTCATGACGCAGTCATATGCCGGCAGCGGCAGCTTGCGCTCCAGGCAGGAGTGGCACTCGGCCTCGTAGTCGTCAAACTTCTGACGCATCATCTCGACGTTGGCGACCTCAAAGTTGTAAGCACTAAACTCGCGCTCGTTCTCCAGGAACACGTCGCCGTAGGTCATGGGCGTGCCGTCGGGCAGGTAGCTCCACACCAGGTCGTAGACCGAGTTGACGCCCTGGGCGTACATGGCGATACGCTCCAGGCCATAGGTGATCTCGACGGGCACAGGGTCGACTTCGATGCCGCCCACCTGCTGGAAGTACGTAAACTGCGTGACCTCCATGCCGTTGAGCCAGACCTCCCAGCCAAGACCCCAGGCGCCGAGCGTCGGGCTCTCCCAGTCGTCCTCGACAAAGCGGACGTCATGGTCGTTGGGGTCCAGGCCAATGGCGGCAAGAGACCCCAGGTAAAGCTCCTGGGCGTTGACCGGTGAGGGCTTGATGAGCACCTGGAACTGATAGTAGTGCTGCATGCGGTTGGGGTTCTCGCCATAGCGGCCGTCGGCGGGACGGCGGCAGGGCTGCGCATAGCAGGTGCGCCACTCGGCGGGACCGAGCGAGCGCAGCGTGGTCGCGGTATGGAAGGTACCGGCACCGACCTCGGAGTCATAGGGCTGCATAATGACGCAGCCCTGCTCGCCCCAGTACTGCTGGAGGCGCAGGATGATGTCTTGGAAGGAAAGCGATGAAGCGTTCATGCCTCTAATATCCCCTCGTCGAAACGATTACACGGTTAGGTACTGTACTATAGCGTTTTTTAGTCGATAGCGCCGATACGGTTGAGCGGCCAGTAGCGCACAAGCGCAACGGCGATCAAGTCGGAGCGGTCGACCGGGCCAAAGTAGCGGGAGTCAGCAGAGTTCTCACGGTTGTCGCCCATCACCCACACACAGTCGTCAGGGACGGTGTAGGGATAGCTCACCTGAGCGCCGGGGGCTTGGACCGAAAGCGGCCAGCTCATGCCAGTCGTATAGTCCTCATCGAGCGCCTGGCCGTCAACGACGACCTTGCCGTCCTGCAGGTCGACCGTCTGACCGGCCGTGGCGATGACGCGCTTTACCAGCACGTCATGCTCGGACGTGGCATCGGGGTTGTGGAACACCACGATATCGCCCTGTTTGACAGGCTGGCCGAGCTCAAGGCTCACCTTCTGCGCCAGGATCTGATCGCCGATCTCGATCGTGGACTCCATGGAGCCGGTGGGCACCACAAAGGGCTCGACCACAAACGCGCGAATCACGAAGGTGGCGATGAGTGCAATCGCAACGATTACGATCCACTCAAAGGCGCCCCTCAGGGCAGAATGCTGCGATGGAACCATTCTCACTCCTCGCTCTGCGAATACGAAGCGTCCAGGATCTCCTGCGCGTACGCGCGCTCCTCGGGCGTGAGCCGCGCCGTCTCGATAAGATCGGGACGCCAACGACAGGTACGCTCGATGGCGTTTTTGCGACGCCAGGCATCGACCTTGGCGTGGTCGCCGCTTACGAGCACTGGAGGCACGCCCTCGCCATTAAACTCGGCGGGGCGGGTGTACTGCGCGTACTCGAGCAGGCCACCGTCCTCGGCGGTCGAGAAGGACTCGTCCACGTTGCTCATCTCGTCGCCCAAGGCTCCGGGAATGAGCCGTACGACGGCATCGGCTACGACCATAGCGGGCAGCTCGCCGCCCGTGAGCACGTAGTCGCCGATCGACAGACGCTCATCGGCATACGCATATGCACGCTCATCGACGCCCTCGTAACGGCTGCACACAAACAGCAGGCGCTCGCTTTTGAGCAGGCGCTCGGCCACATGCTGCGTAAAGGGCTCGCCGCAGGGGGTGAAGAACACCACGGTGGGCTTGGGACCCTCGGAGCTGATGGCCTCAATTGCCTCGGCAATGGGCTCGACCTTCATGAGCATGCCCTGCCCGCCGCCATACGGCTCGTCATCGACGGTGCGATGGCGGTCGTGCGTCCAGTCGCGCAGGTTATACGCCTTAAAATCAAAAAGGCCGGCCTTGCGGGCGCGGCCCAAGATCGACGTGGACATGACGGGCTCAAACATCTCGGGAAAGACCGAAAGGGTCTCAATCAGCATGCTGTCCTCCCTACTTGTCCATATCGATCAAGCCGTCCATAACGTGGACGGAAATTGTTCCTGTGTCGGGAAGATCGAGCACAACCTGCTCGATCACGGGAATCAGCACCTCGCCGTACCGATCGCCCTCGACAACCCAAACATCGTTAGCGGGCGTCGACATGATCTCGACGATCGTGCCGAGTGAACCGAAGCGCTCGTCGACCACCTCGCGACCCATCAGGTCGGTATAGGCGGCGTCGAGTGAATCGAGCTCAAAGTCGTCACGGTCAGCCAGCACATAGCATCCGGTGATGCCCTCGGCGGCCGTCAAGTCGTCAATGCCCTCAAACGAGACCAGATCGCCATCGCCCGTATCGGTGACGGACATGACCGTGCAAAAGCGGTCACGCTTGAGCGCCGGCGGCGTCAGGGCGACGCGCATACCCGGCTCCAATACAGAAGGAAGCCCCCGCAGCGGCTGCGCGAGGACCTCCCCCTTCCTTCCGTGCGGCTTGACCACACGGGCGATGTTTTTGTACTGGGACCTCAAGGTCCTAGCCCAGAACCTCTACCTCGACAGCAGTGTCGAGGCGAGCGGCCAGTGCACGGGCGAGCGTGCGAATGGCCTTGATGGTACGGCCACGACGGCCGATGACCTTAGCGACGTCATCCTCGGCGACCGAAACCTCAATCGTAGAGGCGTCGTCACCATCGATGACCTCAAGGCTCACGGAATCCGGGTCGTCGACGATCTGAACAACGAGATATTCGACGAGATCGGCGATGCGATCTGAGAGCATTGCCTCACCCTCGAGCTGTGCAGCGTCAACCTCAGGCACGATTTACTCCTCGGCGCCCTCAGCGGCCTCAGCGGCAGCCTTAGCGGCCTCGGCCTCTTTGTCGAGCTGCTTCTTGGACTTCTTGACGACGGTCTCGGTCTTCTCGCCCTCGTTGGCGGCCTTGACCAGAGCAGCAACGGCGTCGGTGAGCTGAGCGCCCTTGGACTGCCAGTCGGCGATCTTCTCGAGATCGAGGTTGATGGTCTTGGGGGCGGTCATCGGGTTGTAGCGGCCAACCTCCTCGATGATACGACCGTCACGCGGGGCGCGGGAATCGGCGACGACGACACGGTAGTACGGACGCTTCTTAGCGCCGTGACGAGCAAGGCGAATCTTGACTGCCAAAGGAAACTCCTCCAACCAAGCAGCTTTAGGCTGCAACTACAAACAAACAGTTGAACATAATACGCCATCGACGCGGGCAGGTGAAGTCCGTGAGACCAACTTCTTCGGTGTAGTCGAGGGCAAATCCATATCTTAGACAAGAATTCGCGATTTGCAAGCACATCCACGCACCCCACATGAGCTGCGCGGTATACTCATGACATGGAAAGACGCGAACATACATACGGTTATGAGGATGCTGCGGGCGTCACGCCGCCGCCCTGGACGGGTCCGGCGGTGGGCCTGATGGACCTCGATGCATTTTTTGCGAGCGTGGAGATGCTCGATCATCCCGAATGGCGCGGAAAGCCACTCATCGTGGGCGGGGACGCCGATTCGCGTGGCGTCGTGTCCACGTGTTCGTATGAGGCGCGGCGCTTTGGCGTGCACTCTGCCATGGCCTCGGCCGAGGCGCGGCGCTTGTGCCCGCAAGCCATTTGGACGCACGGGCATTTTGATCGCTACCGCGAGGTGAGCGCGCAGGTCATGGCGATTCTTGCCGAGGAGACGCCGCGCGTGGAGCGCGTGTCCATCGACGAGGCCTTTATCGATATAACGCCGGGCCGGTTTGCGCCCGAAGACCCGCTGCTGGTCGCGCGACGCATCAGTGACCGCGTGGCGGCACTGGGGGTGACGTGCTCCATTGGCGTCGGCTGCAACAAGACGGTGGCCAAAATCGCGAGCGAGCGCGACAAGCCCTTTGGCCTGACCATTGTGCGCCCCGGCACGGAGCAGCGATTTTTGGCCGCGCTGCCGGTGTCTGCCATGAGCGGCATCGGTCGCTCGGCCGAGGAGCGGCTACGCCGCATGCGTATCTACACGCTTGGCGAGCTGTCGCGTGCGCCGGAGTCCACGCTGGCCTCGATTTTTGGCGTCAACGGCGAGCGTATGCGCCAACGTGCGCTGGGTCTCGAAGCTTCCGAGGTCACAAGTCTGGATGAGGAGCGCGAGGTCAAGTCGGTCAGCAATGAACGCACCTTTGCGAAAGATTTGACTGAGCGCAGGGATATCGAGGCGGCGATTGCGCTGCTGGGCGAGTCGGTTGGACGTCGCCTGCGCCGCCAGGGGCTTACGGGCGGCACCGTGACGCTCAAGCTCAAATACTCTTACGGCAGCGGACGCACGGCACAGCGCAGGCTTCCCCATCCCACCGATGACGAGAATATCTTTGTGGCCGTAGCGCTCGAGCTGCTCGATAACATCTGGCAGGAAGGCATGCACGTGCGCCTAGCCGGCATCGGCATGAGCGACTTCAACCACCAAGGCGGCATCCAGACCGACCTGTTCTGCGAAGTCGATGACCGCGGAGCCCAATCCAGCGACCGACGCGACCTCTCCGTCGCCATCGACGCCGTCCGAGACAAATTCGGCGACACCGCCCTATCCTTCGGCCGCCAATCCCGCTTCAACGATTAACCGCCTTTGGGCAAAAAGAAAGCCGGGCAGGTGCGGAAAACCGCACCTGCCCGGCGATATGCGTGAGGGTAGCTAAACCCCGTCTCAAATGAGCTACTAGAGGAGGTTGAGGGGGAGCTGGGGGGCGTCTCCCCAGAGTTTCTCGAGGCGGTAGAAGTCGCGGGCTTCGGGAGTGAAGACGTGGACGACAACCGAACCATAGTCCATGAGCATCCAGGTCTTCTGCTCGCGACCCTCGATGGAGAACGGGTGCTCGCCGCAAGCCTCGGCGACCTTCTCCTCGATCTCGTCGACGATAGAATCGACCTGGCGGTTGTTGGTACCGGTGGCAAGCACAAAGTAGTCGCATACGTCGGAAAGCTCGGTCAGGTCGAGCACCTGAACGTCCTCGCCCTTCTTGTCGTAGGCGGCCTGCGCGGCGGCGCGGGCGACATCCTCGGCGGCGACACCGCTCGCAGACAGCGAGGCGGCAGTGCGGTCGGACGTGGCGACGAAGCTCTTGTGCTCCACACCTTCAAGAATCTGCTCGTCGGTCATGGTCTCGTCGGCCATGGAATACCTCTTTCTAGACAGCCCGAGCTAGCGCAGCTGGGCGTAATGGTTGTAAATCGTAATAGCTGTGGGATAAAGATAGCGCCCGGACTGGATCACATAGACCAAACCCTGCGCAAAACAGGAGAAGAACAACTCATCGAGCGTCGACTCCCCCACCATCTTGCGCAGCGCATGCGCATAGTCGCCGTGGCGGTTGGGCTCGATGGCATCAGCCACAAAGACCACCATATCGAGCGGCGTCATGTCGCAAGCGCCCACGGTGTGACGGTCGACAGCCTGAAAGACCGCCGGCGACAGCTCGGGAAAAAGCTGCGGAAGTTCATAGGCGGCAACAGGGCCATGCAAAAGCGGCGTCGCGGCGGAAGGAGAGCCGGCAATCTTAATGCCGTAATGCAGAGCGCGCGTGACCAGCTCGTCGTCGGAGAGCACTTTGTCCCAGTCATGGATCAGTCCGGCGGCAGCGGCATCAAAGCGGTCAACGCCGTAGACCTCGGCCAGATGAAGTGCGGTCTCGGCAACACCCAGCGAATGCACATAGCGCTTGCGCTTATCCTTCATGCGAACATCGAGCAGCTCTTGAATGCGCTTGAGCAGCGCGCGCTCATCGCCCTCAAACTGATCCTCTACCGACAACGTAGACCCCCATCACTCAAAATCTTCTTGGCCCAAATCGGCATATAGCCTGCGTTTGCGAATGTAGCCGAGCACGGACTCGCTCGTAAGATAGCGCACGCTCATACCGCGGGCAACTCGCTTACGAATGTTCGTCGAGCTGATCGCCAGCGCCGGAATCTGAATATAGCGCACGTCGAACGGCAGCCCCGACTCTTTGATTCGGGCACGCGCCGTATCGATATCAAAGCCCGGTCGCGTCGCCGCAATAAAGGTAGCAAGCTCAGCGATTCGTTCGGCATCATGCCAGGTCACAATATCGATAATCGCGTCGGCGCCCGTAATAAAGTAGAGCTTTACCTGCGGCGGGTAAAAGTCGCGAAGGGCATGAAGCGTATCGGCCGTATAGGTTACGCCCGGACGGTCGATCTCGAACCGGCTCGCCAAGAAAGCCGGGTTCGCGGCGGTGGCGAGGACCGTCATGGCATAACGGTCCTCGGCAGGCGTCACCGGCTTGTCAAGCTTAAAGGCAGGCGTGCCCGCCGGCATAAATAGCACGGCATCCAAGTCGAGGGACTCACGCGCCTGCTCGGCAGTCACCAGGTGCCCGTAATGGATGGGATCAAAGGTGCCGCCCATAATGCCGAGCCTAAACTCCTGCCCGTCCTCTAGAGGAAGCTCGGGCAGACCGATTCCACCGCGCAGCGACATGGCTTACTCGCCCTCCGAGGTCTCGGCATCGTCCGCGGCATCCACCGCATCGACAACCTCGACGCCCTCATCCGCAGCATCGGTCACGTCAATGGCCTCAACGGCAACGTCCTCGCCAGCATCCTCGAGCTCCTCGTACTCCGAGAAGTCCTCAGCGCCCTCAAAGTCAAAGGCGCGCTGGCAAATGCGGACCTCGTCGCCCGCACGGCAACCGGCCTTCTCGAGCGCGTCGTCAACACCCATACGCGCAAACTTATGTTGCAGGTAAATGACGGCTTCCTCATTTTCCCAGTCGGTCTGAATGACCATGCGCTCGATGGCACGACCGACCACGCGGAAGGCACCGGGCTCTTCCTGGACAATGCGGAAACGCTTCTCACGCTGCAGGCGACGGCGCTCCCATTCATCGTCGCGCAGAACGACCGGCTCATCGGAGACCGACAGCTCGGCGCGCAGCTTAGCCACCTGCTCGCCCACGGCAAGCATCAGCGTGTTGAGGCCGGCGCCCGTAACAGCAGACACGGCAAAGAACATATGTCCATCGTCGAGCGCTGCGCGCTTGAGGTCGGCAATCTTGTCGGCCGTGCCCGGCGCGTCGCACTTGTTGGCAACGACGATCTGCGGACGCTCCGAAAGCTCGGCGCCATACTGCTCGAGCTCGCGGTTGATGATGCGATAGTCCTCAACCGGATCGCGATCCTCAAAACCACCCGTCATGTCGACGACATGCATGATCAGGGCCGTACGCTCAATGTGGCGCAGGAACTGGTGACCCAGGCCCTTGCCCTCGCTCGCGCCCTCGATAAGACCGGGGACGTCGGCAACGACGTAAGAATATTCGCCGGCACGCACCATGCCGAGGTTCGGCACGAGCGTGGTAAACGGGTAGTCGGCAATCTTAGGACGAGCGGCGCTCATACGCGCGATGAGCGAGGACTTACCAACCGAGGGGAAGCCCACGAGCGCGGCATCGGCCATGAGCTTCATCTCGAGCTCAATCCAATGCTCTTCGGCCGGCTCGCCCAGCTGGGCGAAGGCGGGCGCGCGGCGTACCGACGTCACAAAGTGCGTATTGCCCAGACCACCGGCACCACCGGGCGCCACAACGACGCGCTCGCCATCGTGCACCAGGTCGGCGATCTCGAACATCGGGGTCTGCGTCTCGGGATCGAGCTCGCGCACCACGGTGCCCATGGGAACCTTAAGGATCAGGTCCTCGCCGCTCTTGCCGTTGCGGCGGGCGCCCTGACCGTGTGTGCCACGCTCGGCACGGAAATGATGCTTAAAGCGATAATCGATCAGAGAAGAAAGCTGAGCATCGGCCTGGATGACGACATTGCCGCCACGACCGCCGTCGCCGCCATCGGGGCCGCCCTTGGGGACAAA
>CAKURW010000042.1 GCA_934675795.1 uncultured Collinsella sp. | reverse complement strand
TCAAGAAGGAGTAACATCGGGACTTGCAGCGACGGACCTCAGGACACTCTTACACCACGTCTGCGCGCGCGACCTTTATCGGCTAAGTACTTGGACATATGTTGCGTAACACTACATATTTTGCAAATAAATAATGTTACAGGACTTGTGACAGTACTCATATTTGACGTTTTTTGCCCATAGCCCTTTATACCTAGGCACATCGGCGGCAAAACGGGCTTCAAAGCGTCCTTCGCAAACAAAAAGCCGGGGCCCGCGCGATGCGGACCCCGGCTCAATACCGTGACGATATGTCAGTTACGTTCTACACATAGAACAGAATGTCGTCGTAGGTCGGAACCGGCCAGTAGTCGGCGGCCACGATCTCCTCCATGGCATCCACGGCGGCGCGCAGCGTATCCATAGCGGGAACGACCTCGTGTGCATACACATTGGCCTGCTCCTGGCCATCGAGGGCCTCGGCCTTCTGATGCACGGCGTCGAGCGCCTTAATGGAGTCGTTGATGGCAGTGATACCGTTGCAGAGCTTGTTGAGCGTATTCTGCTCGCACTGCATGGCGGCCTCGGCGCCGGCGGCGCGAATAGTCTCAAGGCCCTTAGCGACCTTGGTGGCATAGGCGGTAATGACCGGGCGATAGGTACGACGCGCCTCGCGAACCATCGTGGTAGCCTCGATGTTCATGAGCTTGTTGTACTTCTCGAGCTTGCAGTCGTAGCGGCACTGAGCCTCGGCCTTGGTCAGGACACCCGTCTCCTCGAAGAGCGCGATAGCCTTATCGGAAACAAAGGCGGGCAGGGCATCGGCCGTGGTCTTGTTGTTGGCAAGGCCGCGCTTCTCGGCCTCAATGGGCCACTCGTCGGAGTAACCGTCGCCGGAGAACAGGATGCGCTGGTGATCGGTCAACACCTTCTTGCAGTACTCGAGCGCAGCGTCCTGGAACTCATCCTCGGGCGTACCCTCAAGCGCGTCGGCGAAGGACTTGAGCGACTTGGCCACGGCGGCATCGAGCACCAGGTTGGAGTCGGAGACGTTCTGCTCGGAGCCGCAGGCACGGAACTCGAACTTGTTGCCGGTGAAGGCAAACGGGGAGGTGCGGTTGCGGTCGGTGTTGTCCTGCATCAGCTTGGGCAGAGTATCGGCGCCCAAGTCGAGCACGCCGCGCGTGGCATGGACGGAAGCCTTGCCATCGATGATCTTCTCGACAACCTCGGTAAGCTGGTCGCCCAGGAAGATGGACATAATCGCCGGAGGAGCCTCGTTGGCGCCCAGACGATGATCGTTGCCGGCCGAGGCAACGGAGGCACGCAGGAGCTCCTGATAGTTATCGACGGCCTCAATCACCGCGGTGAGGAAGACGATGAACTGCAGGTTGTCGAGCGGGGTGTCGCCCGGATCGAGCAGATTCTCGGACTCGGTGCCAAGCGACCAGTTGTTGTGCTTGCCCGAACCATTGATGCCCTCAAAGGGCTTCTCGTGCAGCAGGCAGACCAAGTCGTGGCGGGAGGCGATGAGCTTCATCTTCTCCATCATGACCAGATTCTGGTCGATGGCCTCGTTGACCTCGCCATAGACCGGTGCGAGCTCATGCTGGCAGGGAGCGACCTCGTTGTGCTTGGTCTTGGCGGGAATGCCGAGCGCCCACAGCTCATCGTCCAAGTCCTTCATGTAGGCCGAGACGGTGGGGCGGATAGCGCCAAAGTAGTGCTCCTCGAGCTCCTGACCCTTGCATGGAGCAGCACCAAAGAGGGTGCGGCCGGTAATGACCAGGTCCTTGCGCTTGCGGTAGGCGTCCTTCTTGATCAGGAAGTACTCCTGCTCGTCGCCCACGGAAGGAACGACCTTCTTGGGGGTCTTACCGAACAGCGCCAAAACGCGCTTAGACTCACGCGAGAGCGCGGTCATGGAACGCAGCAGCGGGGTCTTCTTGTCCAGGGCCTCGCCCGTGTAGGAGCAGAAAGCCGTGGGGATGCACAGGACATCGTCCTTGATAAAGGCGGGGCTAGTGGGGTCCCAAGCGGTGTAGCCACGGGCCTCGAAGGTAGCACGCAGGCCGCCGTTGGGGAAGCTCGAGGCATCGGGCTCGCCCTGGATGAGGTTCTTGCCCGTAAACTTGGTAATGGCGGTGCCGTCGTGGTTGGGCTCCAGGAAGCTGTCGTGCTTCTCGGAAGTAATGCCCGAAAGCGGCTGGAACCAGTGCGCGTAGTGCGTCGCGCCCTTGGAGATGGCCCAGACCTTCATGGCGTGGGCAACGGCGTTGGCCACATCCAGGTCGAGCGGCTCACCGTCCTCGAGGGTTGCAGCAAGGCGCTTCCAAATGTCCTTGGGGAGGTAGTCCTTCATGACTTCCTCAGAGAACACCATGGTCCCGAAGCGGTCAGTAAGTTCGGCCATACGGAACTCCCTTCGTATCGGCACCGCGTGAGAAGCGGTGTTGATTACTAACGAACGAGTCATAGATTAGGCTCGTCGTGTTTCCGCAACATTACCGTTATGTTGCTGTCACGAAACCAATCAATGAGGTTACCGCATCGCGGCGGCGTTGCCGCCCTCAACAGCCAATCAACTGTATAAATTGCAGACCTCTCCCCATGGTTTAAGGGTAGTCAATTTGGGGTGCGGCTCTATTAACTGGTATTTCGCATCAGATACCAGTCTTTATAGCCCCATCCTAGATTGACCGCTCTGCTATAGGGAATGTCGATAGCGAGGCATCTTTGATTGGTATCCCCGAATAGCGAGTGAAACTCCACCGTGACACAGTGGTGCTGTAGAATCCTTACAACACATCACACTATTTAAGTATCTAAAGGAGCACGATATGCGCGTCGACGAGGTTTTTAAGCAGGCAGCACCCCAGGGCACCGCACCCGTTTCGTTTGAGATGTTCCCGCCCAAGGGCGAGCTTTCCCTCGACACGGCTCGCGAGGTGGCTGGCAATCTGTGCAAGCTTTCACCGAGCTTTGTCTCGGTCACCTGCTCGGCCGGCGGCTCGGGCAACGGTGCCACCACCGCCCCCATCGCGCATATGATTACGAGCGAATTCGATACACCCTCGGTGGCACACCTTACCTGCGTGGGCCGCTCGCACGCCGATATCGCCGCCAAGATCGACGAGTATCGCACCACCGGCGTTGAAAACATCCTGGCCCTGCGCGGTGATCTTCCCGCTGGCGCGACCGAGGACGACAAGCCCGCCTCGGACTATGCCTACGCCCGCGACCTCATCCCCGAGCTCGTCGACGCCGGCTTTTGTGTGGGCGCCGCAGCCTACCCCGAGGGCCACATTGCCTGTGAGGACCTCAACGCTTCGGTCGAATACCTCAAGCAAAAACAGGACGCCGGGGCGAGCTTCTTTGTGACGCAGCTCTTTTTTGATAACGAGTGCTTCTACCGTTTTCGCGAGCTTGCCGACAAGGCCGGTATCACCGTGCCCATTACCGCGGGCATCATGCCGTTTATGGGCAAGTCACAGATCAGTCGCATGGTCTTTATGTGCGGCGCGTCGCTGCCCTCCCCCGTCATCAAGATCCTCGCCAAGTACGAGAACGACCCCGAGAGCCTGCAGGCAGCCGGTGTAGATTATGCCGCCCGTCAGCTTTGCGACCTCAAGGAGCACGGCGCCGACGGTCTGCACCTGTACACTATGAATCGTCCTGCAATCGCCGCAACCATTATGGAGCGCCTGGGGTAATGGAAAAACCGCACATCGATACAACTGCTATCGAAGTGCCGGCCGACCTTGCGTCGCCGGCGCTTTATCGTATCGATGCTGCCCACCACCCCCGCGTCGACCGTGCCGAAATGTTGCGCTATCTGGGCTACGGCGGTCAGCAGATTGAGCCCGAGTTGTCGCAGCGTATTGAGCTTGTCGTTGAGCGTCTGGAACTGGACATTGAGCCCCGTGGCGTGCGGCGCGTGTTTGCCGTCGATGCCACGGGCGTGGACGAGCAGGGCGAGCCTTGCATTCGCTTGGTCGGCACCAACGTTGAGCTGCGTGGTCGCGACATCTATCGCCATCTCAAAGACGCCCGCTTTGCCGCACTCATGGCATGCACCCTCGGCATGGACGCCGAGCGTCGTCTGCGCACCACGGGAGCCCAGCAGCCCCTAGAGGGAGCCGTGCTCGACGCCGCGTGCTCCGCTTACGTGGAAGCCGCCGTTGAGCAAATGGACCAGCAGGTCAAGACGGACGCCGCCGTTCATGGGCTCGCCGGCAACTGGCGCTTTAGTCCCGGCTACGGTGACTGCCCGCTCTCGGCCCAGCGCTCGATCGTCAATGCGCTCAACGCCACGCGGCTCATCGGGCTTACCGTCACGCCCACCAGCCTGCTCATGCCCACCAAAAGCGTGACCGCGGTAATCGGCCTGTTCGACGGCGAGGTCCACGACGCCCAGACCCGCCCCACCTGCAATATCTGCCGCATGCGCGAGAGCTGCCGCTTCCGCGCCGCCCACACCACCTGCTATTCCAGCCATTAGGAGCCCCCGATGTTTACTCCGCTTATCACTCATGATTCTGACGGCACTGCATTGGCGGCACCCGTTGATGCCGCACGTCGCAACGGTGCCACGTACAAGACGCGCACGATCGACGATCTGCGCATTAAGGACGATCGCCTGCGTGCGGCCGTCGAGGGCACGGGACACCTGCTGTTCGACGGCGGCATGGGCACCATGTTGCAGGCCGCTGGCATGAAGGCGGGCGCCCTGCCCGAGCTGCTCAATTTTGAGGAGCCCCAGGTTATCACTGATATCCAGCGTCAATATGTCGAGGCCGGCTGCGACGTGATTACCGCCAACACCTTTGGCGCCAACGCCCATAAGCTCGACGGTGCCGCCACCGTGGCAGACGTCTTTGCCGCGGCAGTCGCCTGTGCCCGCGAGGCCGGCGCCCGCTACGTCGCCGGTGACATCGGCCCCATCGGCGCACTGCTTCGCCCCTTGGGCACCCTCAGCTTCGACGAGGCCTACGACCTCTTTGCCGAGGAGGTGCGCGCCGGCGTCGCCGCGGGTGTGGACCTCTTTATTATCGAAACCATGACCGATTTGGCCGAGATCAAGGCGGCCGTCCTCGCCTGTCGCGAGAACTCCGACCTGCCCGTCTTTGCCACCATGACCTTTGAGGAAGACGGCCGCACCTTCTTGGGCACGAGCCCCGAGGTCGCCGCCATCACCCTCGACGCCATCGGCGCCGACGTCCTGGGCATCAACTGCAGCCAGGGCCCGGCCGAGCTCCGAGGACTCGCCGCGCGTATGCTCACCGTCACCGACAAGCCCGTTATGGTGCAGGCCAATGCGGGACTGCCCCGCGTGGACGATGACGGCAATACCGTCTTTGACATCCAGGCCCCCGAGTACGCCAAGGCCGTCGCCGGCATGATCGAGGACGGCGTGAGCGTCGTGGGCGGCTGCTGCGGCACCACGCCGGCGCACATGGCAGCCTTGCGCACGCTTATCGACAACCACACGCCCAGCCCGCGCCGCCGCAAGCCCAGCATGTCGGTCACGAGCGCCCAGACCGTGGTGGACCTCCCCTGCGACGGCCACAAGATCGCCGTCATCGGCGAGCGCATCAATCCCACCGGCAAAAAGCGCCTGCAGCAGGCCCTGCGCGACGGCGACCTGGACTACGTCGTAAGCCAGGGCATCAGCCAGCAAGAGCAGGGTGCCGACATCCTGGACGTCAACGTGGGCCTGCCCGAGATCGACGAGGTCAAGATCATCCAGCAGGCGACCGAGCAGCTCCAGGGTTCCACGCTGCTGCCGTTGCAGATCGACTCCACCGACCCCGCAGCCGTCGAGGCCGCCGTGCGCCGCTACGCCGGCAAGCCCATCATCAACTCGGTCAATGGCAAGCAGCAGATCATGGATGAGATCTTTCCGTTGGTTGCCCACTATGGAACCAACGTCGTCGGCCTTACGCTCGACGAAGGCGGCATCCCCGATACCGCCGAGGCTCGCTTCGCCATCGCCGAGCGCATCGTGGCCGAAGCTGCCCGTTACGGCATCGGTCCGGACCGCATCCTCATCGACTGCCTGGTCATGACTGCCTCGACCAATCAACGCCAGGCCGAGCAGATCCTGCGCGCCATGTCCCTGTGCAAGGAGCGCCTGGGCGTCAAATGCGCGCTCGGCGTATCGAACATCAGCTTTGGCCTGCCTGCCCGCCCGCTGCTGGGCTCGGTCTTTTTGGCTGCCGCTTTTGGCGCGGGCCTGGACGCCCCCATCATGAACCCGGGCTCTAAGCGCTTTATGGACACCGTCTACAGCTATCGCGTCCTGAGCGTTGAGGACGAGGGCTCGACCGGATATATCGAGCGCTACGCCGGCTGGACCGATCCGTACAAGATCGCCGCAAACCCGGCAGCGGCCCAGGCAGTATCGACCGACACTGTGCCCGCCGCTGGCACCGCCGGCTCCGACGGCAACGACGACCCGATTCGTCGCATGGTCGTCTCGGGCCGCAAGGGCGAAATCGCGGCCGAGACCGAGCGCCTGCTGGCAGACCACGACGCTATGGACCTCATCAACAACCACTTTATCCCCGCCCTCGACGAGGTCGGAGTCCTCTTTGACCAGGGCAAGTTCTTCCTGCCGCAGCTTATGGCCTCGGCCGAAGCCGCACGCGTGGGCTTCGACACCATCAAGCGCCTGATGCCCGCCGGCGAGATCGCCGACAAGGGCAAGATCTGCGTGGCCACCGTTAAGGGCGATATCCACGACATCGGTAAGAACATCGTCAAGATGCTGCTCGATAACTACGGCTACACCGTCTTTGACCTGGGCCGCGACGTCGATCCGCAGGAGGTACTCAAGACCGTCAAGGAGCGCGATATCAAACTCGTCGGCCTCTCGGCGCTTATGACCACCACCGTCGTCGCCATGGAAGAGACCATCAAGTTGCTCCATGCCGAGGTTCCGGGCGTCAAGATCATCGTGGGCGGCGCCGTGCTCACCCCCGAATACGCCAAGCAAATCGGCGCGGACTACTACGCCAAGGACGCCGCCGAGAGCGCTCGTATCGCCGAAGAGGTCTTTGGGAAGTAACACAACGGAAACAACCGAGCACCAAAACGTGCCGCACGCGCCACTTGGCACGTGCGGCACGTTAGAATAGATAAGACTATGCTCGTTTTGGCAGATAGGAGCGCAAGGATGGCGATCACGCCCGCAGAAATCGCGGAAACCCGCGGCATGGTTGAGGAGCAGAACCTCGACATCAGGACCATCACCATGGGTGTTTCGCTCATGAGTTGCGGTGACGAGAACCTCGACCGCATGTGCACGAAGATCTACGACCACGTGACGCACACGGCTGAGCATCTGGTCGAGACCGCCGAGAACCTCGAGCGCGAGTACGGCATCCCCATCGTCAACAAGCGCGTTTCCGTCACCCCGGTGGCGCAGATCGCCGCGTGCTGCAAGGATGAGGACCTCACCCCCATCGCGCATGCCCTCGACCGCGCGGCCGAGACGCTCGGCATCGATTACCTGGGCGGCTTCTCCGCACTCGTCCAGAAGGGCATCGGCGACGCCGACCGCCGCGTCATCCAGTCCATCCCCCAGGCGCTCGCCACCACGAGCCGCGTCTGCTCCAGCGTCAACGTCGCCAGTCTGCGCGCCGGTATCAACATGGATGCCGTGCTCATGGCCGCCCAGACCATCATCGATGCCGCCAAGCTCACGGCCGACCAGGACTCCGTCGGCGCCTCCAAGTTTGTCTGCTTTGCCAACATGGTCGAGGACTCCCCGTTTATGGCGGGCGCCGTCCACGGCGGTGGCGAGGCCGACGCCGTCATCAACGTAGGCGTTTCGGGCCCCGGCGTTATGGCCGCAGCCCTGGAGACGCTGCCCGATTCCGCATCGATGATGGAAGTCGCCGAAAAGATTAAGCAGACCGCCTTTAAGATCACCCGCGCCGGCGAGCTCATGAGCCGTGAGGCAGCCCGCCGTCTGGGTGTCGAGAAGGGCATTGTCGACCTGTCGCTGGCTCCCACGCCTGCCATTGGCGACTCCGTCGCGCGCATCCTCGAGATCATCGGCGTGGGCACCTGCGGTGGCCCCGGCACGACCTGCGCGCTCGCCATGCTCAACGATGCCGTCAAGAAGGGCGGCGTCATGGCCAGCTCCAGCGTGGGCGGTCTCTCCGGCGCCTTTATCCCCGTGTCCGAGGACGCCGGCATGATCGCCGCCGTCGAAGCCGGCGCGCTTTCGCTCGAGAAGCTCGAGGCCATGACCTGCGTATGCTCCGTTGGCCTGGACATGATCGCCATCCCCGGCGACACCCCGGTCGAGACCATCGCCGGCATCATCGCCGACGAGATGGCCATCGGCGTCATCAACAACAAGACCACGGCCGTGCGCGTGATTCCTGCCATCGGCAAGGGCGTGGGCGACTGCGTCGAGTATGGCGGCCTGTTCGGCCGTGCACCCATCATGCCGGTGAACCCCAACGCCGGCACCGTACTTGCCCACCGTGGTGGACGCTTCCCGGCACCGCTAAACTCGCTGAAGAACTAGCTGAGGGTTCGGGCGAGGAGCCCCGCCGCCGGGCGGCAGACATATAAGGTCGCCTGCTCGGACAGTCCTGACTCGCACGGAGAGCACATTAAGTGCTCTCCGGCTCGTGCGGAACTCGCGATCGACCTTATATATTTGCCCTCCCCGGGGCTCCCGCACAACGGGACCTCGGTTGGGTTCTATCCCTTTGGCAGTCGCTTCGCTTCTGCCCTACTTTGCTGGTATGGCGGTTTGGCGTTGGATCGGTTCTTTCTGATATATGCTGGTTGCGGCTCTTCTTTTTGGGGGAGTCGCTTTTTTGTTGCTAGGAGGTTGGCCCGTGGTTGATGGGGAGAATCGTTCTGAGCTGCTTGCTGCTGATTGGAATGGCGAATGGATGCGTCTGCAGGCTGGTCGGCGGCGGGCTGATGATTCTTTTGAGTGGGATAAGCGGGCTCGGCATTTTCGGCCGTTGGAGACTGCCCCTTATGCTCGGGATTTTATAAAGCTGTTGGCGTTGAAGCCTGGTGAGTCGGTGCTTGATATGGGGTGTGGGGCTGGGTCGATTGCTATTCCGCTTGCTCAGGCTGGGCATCCCGTGATTGCTGCCGACTTCTCTCCTGCCATGTTGGGCACGCTTGATGCCGGCATTGAGTATTACGGGCTCGAAGATCTTATTACGCCGCTTGAGCTTGCTTGGGATGATGATTGGGATTTGGTTGGACCGGTCGCGAAAGCGGTGGATGTTGCCTTTGCCAGTCGCTCTGTCACCACGACCAACCTAAAAGGCGCGCTTGCCAAGCTCGACCGCACGGCTCGCCGGCGTTGTGCTGTCACGATGGTCGCCAACTCCAGCCCGCGCTATGACCTGCACGTGATGAACGCCATCGGCGCCTCGGTTACCTGCAGTAATGGCTTTGTGTACGCCTTCAACATCCTCATTCAGATGGGTGCGTTGCCGCAGGTTACGTACTTTGAATCGCCTCGTTGCGATACCTTCGATAGCCTTGAGGCAGGTGTGGCGGATTTTTCCCGTATGCTCGAACATGGCAACGAGGATAAGATCGACCGCCTGCGCGACTATATCGCTCAACACATGATTGAGAACCCCCATGCCGGCGAGCCGGGCTCCAAGGGCGTGCCGCAGGGGCGCTACATGCTCGATCATGTCCGCAAGGTTCGTTGGGCGTTTATTGCATGGGAGCCGATCTCTGCACCCCGCTCATAGCCTGTTCGCAGCCCGCACCGCCCACTCACTCGGCATCCGCATTCTTTTTGAACTGGGCAAACGCGCTCCACACCGCGCCGTTCCTGCGCTATCGTGGGACAGCTCACGTAGATTAAGGCCCCGTCGCGGGGCGCCCCATACATAGAAAGCGAGAACCCATGGCACTGACAGGAGCACAGGTCAAGCAGCTTCGCAGCATGGCCCATCACCTCAACCCCGCCATCATCATCGGTAAGTCCGATGTCAACGAGGGCACCGTCGAGCAGACGGTCGCCTACCTGGAGAAGCACGAGCTCGTTAAGTGCTCCGTGCTCGATGGCTCCAGTCTTTCCGCCCGCGAGGCCGCCGAAGAGCTCGCTGAGCGCTGCCACGCCGAGGTCGTCCAGGTCATCGGCCGCAAGTTCTCGCTGTATCGCGAGTCCTCGCGCAAGGACATCGAGAAGATCAAGCTCGTCTAAGAGCCAATGGCCCGGCGAGCCAACACGTAGCAAGCTTACGGGTGCCCAAGTACTTCGGGCGCCCGTTTTTTTATCGCTCGACCAGCACGCGATTGAGCCGTCCCTCCACCAAGCGCTCGTATAGACGCCGCGTCTCGGGCTCGGGCACGCCATTGACCTGCTCCCTCAGATGGTGCATATGCCCGCTGTACAGCTCGACGATATCGCGCCGCCGCCCCGCCGCGCTGTAGACACGCATGGCGCAGCGCACCATATCCTCACGCGCCGTTTCCTGCCGAAGCCCCGACTCCGCCAGCCAAATCGCCGACTGCAGGTCGTTTTCTTCTAGAGCGGCATTTGCTCCCTTAATCATGCAATCGATGTACTTTGACTGCATAATGCGCCGCATGCGCAAAAAGTAGGTGGGATTACAGCCATTGGGAACATACAACGGTCCGGCATAAAGCTGCTCAATCTTAAGGCACAACTCAACTAAATGGGGCCCGCGCGCACCCGTGCGATTTCCCAAAACCTCGCGGTTTATCTGGTCAAACAGCCGTACATCGGTCTTGACGTAGTCGCCGTTGAGTCCGATGCATTCATTTTGGATGAGCACGCACGACTTGCCATCCGGCGTCGGTCCCAAAGCCGACCGCAAGCGCGATATCGTCGAGTACAGGTTGTTGCGGGCGCTATTGAACTCGGCATGGGGCCACAGCTCCATGGCCAGCGTCTCACGATCGACGAGCGCATCCATGCCCAGCGCAAGCCGCTCGGCAAGTGTCGCCGCCTTCTTGCGGCGCCACATTTTGTCCGTGATGGGAAACCCGTCGCGCTCGGCGCGAAACGCCCCAAACATGCGAATCTCGATATGGTCGATGGTATCAACGGCTTCAACCTCACCGGCCTGGAACAGGCGCTCGCCTTCCCCTTCCAAATCGTCGCGCAGCGAGTACCGCGACAGCTCGCGCACGGGAAGCTTCTTGCGAATCCTGGTCGCCGGCTCGCCCAGACAATGCATGGCAAGGCGCGCAAAGAGCCGATACGATGGCTCTAGAATCCCCGCGCGATTCATGGACATCCAGGCCGCAAGATCGCTGTCTCGGCCCGCACAAGCCAAATGCAGCGCCACCATCCAGGCCTCCGCTCCACCAACCTGCGTCTGGCTTATATCGAGTAGCTCCGCTTCCTCGCGCACCGAAACCATCGAAGTGTTACGCAGATACGCCGCGCGCTCCAACAGCAATGCGTTATCGCGCATGTACGCAATCGACTCCTCGGCAAGTTTGAGCACTTGGACCGCACGGAACTTTGCATTAACCGGCCGTCCCTCTGCCAGCGACTGCCAGCCTTCTAGCAACAGCCCAAACAGCTGAATCTGGTTGTCGCGCATGCGCACGGCAAAACGATCGAGCTCGTTGAACGCCGCGTCGTCGGTTACCGGCAAGCCGGAAAGGAGCCGCCGTGCCGCCAACACCATGCGCACCCAGATAGCCATCGCCTTAAGCCCACGTACGTCGAGCGCCTCCCGCACCACCGTCATCTCGTCGTCGCGCTCGTCGGTTCCCGCAAACGACCCGTCAAAAAGCTCCACCAGCATGCTGTCGGCCCGTATAACAATCCCCGCGATGTCGAGCTCGCAGTCGTAGGCCTTGCTCGTTTTGAGCTGCTGTAGAACGCCGCCGTCATCTCCCCGCTCGGTCAGGCAGCGCTTGACCTCGATATGCGCAGACAACATATCGAGCGCGGTATGGGATGTCTCGATTTCTGGCACGGCCAGGTTCGTAGGAAGCCCAAGCCCGTTGTCCCCATAGCAAACAGCCGTCAGTGTCTGGGCCACCCTCCATGAAACAGGGTCTATTTCGCAGGCCGCCCGTTCGCCCCCGCGCTCGATGACCGATGCCATATAGCGAGCGAGCTTTGTATTGGACACGCTGACCGCTGCCAGATATACGCCAAGCGCCTCGGCAGGCGTTGGCTCTGGAGCCGGATCCTCGGCATCGATCGTGCCCAGCGCTGCTCGGCAGATATCGGCCCCGTGCCCCGTCAGAGCCAGATCGACCCCATACTGCCCAGCAAGTTCAAGGACCGCTTCACGGTCCAAAAAGGCGTCCGCCAGGCCCATCGCCGCATCGCATCGGCCCGCCTTAAGCAAAATCCGGGCCGCCCTCGGAACAAGTTCGGGGCGAACCTCGGCCACCAACTTACGCAAGCGCAAGCGTCCGTTATCCTCCGTGCCCAGACACGTAAAACTCCGCTCGGCGGGATCCAAGCCAAAGATCGGGTAGTCGCGCACAAAATAGGACTGGTCGACCATCGACAGCCTCACCCCACAGGCCTCGAGTTCTGCGATATTGCCCTCGCCCATCAAAACCATGAGACATGCCACGCAAAACAGCGCATTATTGTCGAGCGAAGCCAGATCGGCAAGTGCCGCGCCATATACGTTGACAATCTCGTTTTCGAGCAGACCGGCTACGTCACCTTGGCCATACAGACCCGTCTGCAATGCCGAAACGAGCTCGGGCACGCCCTGCGTGAGCTGATAAAAGTCGAGCGATGTGCTGATCGAAAACGCCGATGCCCACGCCGAATACTCATAGGCATGCACCTTGAGCATCTGCGCATTGATCTTAACCGAATCGCCCAGCCCATGAATCAGCTGACGATTTGAAGGACGGCAGGAGATAAAGACCCCTACCCCCATGGCGCGCAGGCCGCGAATCCTGTCGATGAGGTCTTCGGTATCGCGCTGATCGAGGTTTGGCACATTATCAATCGCGATAAGGGAGTGCGGTTTGTCTTTGAGTTCTTCGGTAACCACCTCGAGCTGCATAAACACCTCGCGCCCAATGGCGCGATCGGCCTCGATAATCCGCACGGGGCCTCGCGTCGGGTCGCATTTAACCTCATGGGTGTACTGCAGCAGCACCGAGGTCTTCCCAAACCCGTCGGGCGCATAAAGAACCACAATGCCGGCCTTTCGGCCCTTGGCGATAAGCTCATTCATCAAGCGTTCGCGTCGCACCATATAGCCTCCGCCCAGCGGCATCAGCTCGAGGTCGTCTATACCGCTCAAATCGTTTACCATGCCCGCTCCTCAACTCGACCGTATGGACACTGTAACCGCAAGACCATACAAGCCGCGCTATGAATAGAGCGACCTTGTGTTTTAGGTTGTCTTTTGGTACGCAAGCGGCAAGTTTTTGTACAGCGAGGACCGATTGTTATTAATCCCCCGACTAATCGGTCTTTTAGCAGGTAAATGAGCTTGTCAGCTTGTCCCATCTAAGCGGCAGTGTAACGCAGATGAACAAGGTTCAGCTATGTCATTCAACTCGCCTAGCACCCGCTACCGTCTACGACCTTTTAGTGGCATTTTTGCATAGAATCTGGTATGGAATGAATCAAACTGTTGGGCATCCGGCATTCGTCAAGCTTGCGGCAAGATTTTGGTCAAGTGGGCGGAAAGGGATAGCAAAAAGGCCCCCGCAAAGCGGAGGCCTTAGGCAAGGCTATGTCGAGGTGCAGGATTCGCGCTACTCGCAGAGCGAAAGGGCGGCCTCGTCGGCAACGACAACGCAGTTGGTGTGCAGCTGCAGGATCGAAGCCGGGCACGCGGGCGTAACCGGACCATAGCACATGTCATGCACGGCCTGAGCCTTGGCCTCGCCGTTGGCGACGACCAGGATCATGCGGGCATACATGATGGTCTGGGTGCCCATGGTGTAGGCCTGACGGGGAACGTCGTCGATGCTGTCGAACAGGCGGCTGTTGGCCTGAATGGTGCTCTCGGTGAGGTCGACGCAGTGCGTGCCCTTGGAGAAGTGGTCATCGGGCTCGTTGAAGCCGATGTGGCCGTTGTTGCCAATGCCGAGCAGCTGCAGATCCGGGTAACCGGCGGCGGCGACGATCTTGTCGTACTCAGAGCAGGCAGCGGCGGCGTCGGGGTTGGAACCGTCGGGCACATGCGTGTTGTTCAGGTCGATGTTGATGTGATCGAAGAAGTTCTCACGCATAAAGTAGTGATAGCTCTGGGGATCGTCGTGCGAAAGGCCGCGATACTCGTCCAGGTTGTATGTGCTGACCTCGGCAAAGTCGACGTCGCCCTTCTCGTACCAAGCAGCGAGCTGCTTGTAGGCACCGATCGGGGTGGAGCCGGTGGCAAGGCCCAGCACACAGTCGGGCTTGAGGATAACCTGCGCCGAGATGATATTGGCGGCCTTGCGGCTCATATCCTCGTAGTCTTTAGCTTTAATGATCTTCATTACGCGTCCTTTCTCGTACAA
>CAKURW010000041.1 GCA_934675795.1 uncultured Collinsella sp. | reverse complement strand
CGATAGCCGCCACGACGCTCCTCGCGGGTATCGTCGTAGTTGCGCCAGTCATCGCGACGATCGCGGCTGGCACGCGGATCGCGGCGATCGCGCGACTCGTTAGAGCGGCCAGCACCGCTGCGGCTGCCATTGCCACGAGTGCCCTCGCGATGCTCGCCGCCACGGCCACCGCGCTCATCAAAGCGCTTGCCGCCACGGGACTCGCCGCCGCGAGTACCACGCTCGCCACGCGAACCGCGGCCCTCGCCGCCACGGCGCTCATCACGGCCGCCGCGCTCGCCATCGCGACCGGAACGACGACGATCGCCCGAACCACGCTTGCCGCCACGCGAGCCACGGCCCTCGTCCTCGCGCTCAACACGGCGACGACCGCCGCGGTCCTCGTCCTCGCGGCGACGGCGATGCGCCTCGCCCTGGAACTGCTTGGCACGGCGCTCGGCACGGTTGCCGCGCGGGGCCTGCTCAACGACACCAGCACCGCCGCGCTCCTCGGCAGCCACCTCGCGGGCCACGCTCTCCACAGCCTCGTCCACGCGAGCCTGAACGCCCTCGCGCACGCGGGTCTTGCCGCCGCGCTTGGGACGGCTCGGACGCTCACCGTCGCCGCGACGCTCGTCTCGACCGCGGTTGGAACGACCGGCCACATCACCGTAATCGTCGCCGTTGCGTTTGCCGTCGCGACGCGCCTGCTCAAGCTTCTTCTTGCTCTTGGACTTGCCGCGCTTGGTCTTCTTCTTCACCTTAAAGGCGGCAGGATCGCGCTCGGGGTCAACGGCGGGCGGGTTGGGACCCACGTGCAGGTCGCCGGCTTCGTAAATATCGGCCGTCTTGTCCATGAGCTTCTCGATCTCGTAGAACTCGTCGACGTCCTGCTCGGTCACAAACGTGATGGCCCAGCCCAGCTCGCCGGCGCGGCCCGTACGGCCAATGCGGTGGATATAGTCGGTCGGCTCGGCCGGCACATCAAAGTTCACGACGTAGCGCACGTCGCTAATGTCGATGCCGCGGGCGAGAACATCGGTTGCCACCAGCACGTCGACGGTGCCGTCGCGGAAGGCAGAAAGCGCGCGCTCGCGCTGGGCCTGGCTGCGGTTGCCGTGAATCGCGGCGGCCTTGATGCCCTTGCGCTCCAGACGACGGCAGCAGCTGTCGGCGCGGTGCTTGGTACGCATAAAGACGATGGTGCGCTCCGGGCCCTCCTTTTTGAGGAACTCGGGCAGCAGGTTGTTCTTGGCCTCGATGGACACCGGGAACACAAACTGATCGACGGTGTCGGCGGTCGACGTGGCCGGTGCGATCTCCACACGAGCCGGGTCGCTCACTAGGTCGGTGATCTCACCCACGGCCTCCTCGTCAAGTGTGGCCGAGAACAGCAGCGTCTGGCGCTCGGCCGGCGTCTCGCGCACAATGCGGCGGACGGCGGGCAAAAAGCCCATGTCGAGCATGCGGTCGGCCTCGTCGAGCACCAGCACCTTGACCTCGTCCAGGTGGCAGGCGCCCTGCTCGATCAAATCGACCAAACGGCCCGGCGTGGCGACCAGGATGTCGCAGCCGTACTTGAGGGCAGCGGTCTGCGGCTTGTAGCTCACGCCGCCCACGACGGTCACGGCGACATGACCGGTGACGTCGGCGATCTTGCTCGCGACCTCGTCGATCTGCTGGGCAAGCTCGCGCGTGGGGGTGATGACGAGCATCACGGGGCCGCGGCCGTTGCCCTCGGGCTTTTTAGCGCCGCGACGGCGGTTGCGGCCGCTGCGCTCGCGCACAGGCTTGGGCGGAGCGATGTGCTCCAGGTTGTTCATGGTCGGCAGCAAAAAGGCAGCCGTCTTGCCGGTGCCGGTCTGAGCGGCGGCAAGCAGGTCGCGGCCTTCGAGCACCACAGGAATCGAACCGGCCTGCACGGGCGTCGGCGCCGTGTAGCCCAGGTTCTCGATAGCACGGAGTATCTCGTCCGAAAGTCCCAGCTCGTCAAAGGCGGGCAGGCTCTCGGTAGCGGACTCGACGGCCTGGGCAGCATTGGCCTCATCGGCGGCATCGAAGGCAGCCTGGGTCATGGCCTCGCGGGCCTCGTCCAGGATCTCGGCGTCCGTGACGTCGGATACAGAATTACGCATATGTTGTTGTTCCTTATCTGCACGCGTTATGGGCACGGCATGTGGCCGCGCGGGCGTGCTTGGTAGTGCGCTAATACATACAAAAAGGTGCGCACAGAGAGGACGTTGCTCAGCACGCTGGCGATCGCTTTGGCAGCCCTATCACGCGCCGTCCAGACGCAGCGGCCCTAAGCGATGGAGCAGATTCGCCGCCGGTTAGTATACCCGCGCTTCGCATGCCCCCACGTAAACCACAGATGACGAAGCGAACGGGGCGGGCTCGAGGTGGGCCCGGCCGATTGTCTCAATCTGTAACATCTACAGGGCAAATCTTCCTCTACGTGTTACAGATCGAGACAAACGGTCGACACGGTTCACAAACGTCTCAATCTGTAACAGTTACCGAGTAAAATCGGTCCTAATTGTTATAGATCAAGACAGAGGGGGATTTCCGTCCAGTCCAAACCAAATCTCTCAGTCTTCCTGCAATTTCGAACATGTGGCCTATAATGTTGCTTTGGTTACGCTATATATTGCGCAGCCATTTAATACGTCGCCCACCGGGGGCCATTAATTCCTATCGCCATATTGGCTAGGAAGCAATCAAAGGAGGTATCCGTGGCAGCAGAGACGCCTTGCTCGGTCCTCTATAACGATATTCGCTCGTTCGGCGGTCTTAAACATCTCGAGATCGCCCGAATGCTCATCAATGGAAACTCTTATCTCGGCACTACCCTGCTCGAGAAATGCTCTTCCAACCGCTCGTATCTTACCCGTTACATCGTCCATCGCGAGCCTGACCAGTGCGCGCCCGCCATCTACAGCGACTTTGCCGTCACCACGCTCAATCTTTCCGCGGCAATCTGCAGCAAGCTCGGCGGCGGCGAGTCCGCCTATCAGGCAATCGCCGAGCACTATCGCGGCCCGGCCGCCAACGAAATGATGTCGGCTCTCGCCAGCTACAAGCTGGACAGCCGCCTATATGCAAATGCCCTCAATCACATCGACAACTTTGACGGCAATGCCGTGCGCGAGAAGAGTACGCTTTACCTTATGCTCTTTGTGGCAACGGGGGCGCTCGCTGACCCCATCCAAGGCGTGGCCACCGTCGAGCGCTTTTGCGACAGCAAGACAGGCGGGCACTTTGGCACCACCGAAACTACCGTCGGACGTGGCTTTATGAGCAGCCTGGAGCAGCCGCGCACTGTCGCCCCCAACCTCGGTCTGCTCAGAACCCATGCCGACAACTGCGCCGACATGCAAATCCATCCCCTCACACGCGATCCGCGCGGCACGGTAATTGGGTCCTTGCCCAAAACCTCGCCCAGCATCACCGATGTAGGCGCTGATGCATCGCGCGAGCATCTCCGCATTTGGCTCGAAGGCGGACACTGGTACGCCCAGGGCCTTGGGTCGACCAACGGCACAGTGCTCGAATCAGGCGCGGGCGACGGCGATATCGTAATCGAGCCGCCGCGCGACCAACGCGAGCCCGGCAAAATCTATCCCCCGGTGGAAATCGAAAACAGCGACAGGCTCCATCTGGGTCTCTACACGACATTCCTTGTCATTGTGGACTAGCGCGGACGGCGATCGCAAGACGGTCGCCGTCCGTCTTTCGTCTTCTACCTTCTGCGTCGTAAACGACAATACTCAGCGGTATACGTGGGCAGTGTGGCTATCATGGTACTTTACCGATATCCACACTGCCCACGTATACGCGCAGCAACCCATGCCAGACAAAGGAACGCCATGGATACTACCGATAGCGCCTATGGCGACAAACTCATCCGTCTTGACACGTTCGATACCGCCGTGGCGGTCGACCCCAGCGCCGAGGACGACGCCAAGCGCCGGTTTATGACGCTTATTCTTCAAACGGTGCACCGCGACGACGGCAATATCGGACACGTGCTTCGCGCGACCAACACGAGCGGCGAGGTCTTTGCCGTCAAGTTACTCAAGGACAACGCCATCCTTTCCGGCCAAGCCCCCGACCGCTCCGCCGAGCAATCGGCAGCGCACCTGGCCAACACCGCTGCGCTGTTTGAGGAGTACCGTCATCTGTGTACCGTCTCGCACCTGCGCGGATTTCCGCGCGTCTATGGCTACGGATCGTGCGAGGATGACCCGCTCATCCTCATGGAGTGGGTCGAGGGCACCTCACTCAAGCAGGCGCTGCCCCTGCTTCCGCACGACGCCTCGGGCGGGCTGACTACCCAGATGGTCGCCGCCGTTGGAAACGCCGTGCTTCGCGCACTCCTGATGACCCAGGGGCTCGTGAATCCGGTCGTCCATCGCGACCTGTCGCCTGCCAATATCATGTTCCGCACCACCAGCCGAACGCTCGAGCAGCAGATTGCCGATTGCTCCTTTGACCCCTGCCTCATCGACATGGGCTCCGCGACCATGGCTCTCGGCGACGACACGATCACCCGGCGCGCCGACATCTGGCGCTTTGCCACGCCCGCATACGCCGCGCCCGAGATGCTCACGCAGGATATCGAAGGCATCGCGGCCCTTCGCCGTTCGCCGGCAATCGACGTCTATGCGCTTTCGAGCATTCTGTACCAGCTCTACAGCGGTCGCAAACCGTTTGACTTTGAGTCGACGGACGCCGCTGCAACCGGCTCGTTCTATCTCGTAAAGACCAAGACCAAGCCGGCACCGCTCGAGCCGCGCTGCGAGGGCGATGAAGCGCTCGTCCAAATCATCATGAAGGGTCTCTCAGTCGAGCAGTGCGATCGTCCCACCGAGCAGCAGATGCTCGAGGTGCTCTCGGCATACCTCACCGATGCCGAATCCGAGGGCCGCGAAGGCACAGGAGACGAGGCCGCGATTGATATCGATTCTGGCACGCACCTTAAGGTCGACGTCGCCGGCAAGCGCGCACGAGAGATCTTGAATCAGGCCCGCCACGATGCCATGACCCGCCGCCGCTTTATTATCGGCGGCGTCGTTGCGGTCGTTGCGGGGCTCGGCGTCGTTGGCGCGGCAACCCATGGCTTTGGCATCCCCGACTACCTGGACGGCATCCGCGGTTCGCTTGACGACTACACTTGGGACCAGCTGCAGGAGATTTCGCTCAAGATTAAGGCCGCCGAGACCCGTAGCGAGGCACGCGAGATTGCCAAGCGCTACCACCTGCTCGACGCTGATGGGCATATCCCCTATCCGTGCACCAAGCGTGTCACGCTCACCAACGGACTGCAAGTTGGCGCGCAGCTTGTGGGCATCCGCCACGATGAGCTTCTGGACGGGACGGGCAAGGCCGGGCTGACGTTTATGTTCGACGCGGGTATTGCCGAGCGCAACGCTACGGCTGAACCGCCGAGCGCCGGCTGGGCAGATTGCGAGCTGCGGGGATGGCTCAACGGCGACGGCCTTAAGCTGCTACCCAACGAGTTGCGCGCGCTCATCAAATCTGTCAAAAAGATCTCGAATAACGTTGGCGCTGCCAGAAGCGCATCGTGTCTGAGCGAGTTGCCCGCAACCCTTTGGCTACCCGCCATGGTCGAGCTGTGCGGTACGCAACCGCCCGATTCGTTTGCCGAGGGCTATCACTACCTGGCAGACATCTACAACGGCGAGGGCAAGGAGTATCAGCTCTTCCGCGAGCTCAAGGTGAGCCCGTATTCCACGAACGAGACGATGGTCCGCCAGTGGAAGGGCAAGGACACCTGCTGGTGGGAACGAACGGTGAGTCCCGACACATCGGAGAGCGAAGGCACGCTCTATATGAACCGTGTGGGCTACGACGGCGACGTCTTTACGTACGCAACGCCTGCGGAAAAGCCAAGCAAGCGAACCTGCGTGATCCCCGGGTTCTGCATCTAGGGAGCGGGCGTCTTGCCGTGACGGGACCCCTCCCCGGCAATTGTCTCGATCTGTAACACCAGCTCGGCAGATACAGGTCTAGATGTTACAGAACGAGACAAAACCCCCAACCCCGCGAGACAACATCTCAATCTGTAACAGTAAGAGGTTAAAAACCTCTCTAGATGTTACAGATCAAGACATTTGAGTTGACCGCGGACAGTCTGTCTCGATCTGTAACATCTAGCAGGCAAAACGGTCCCCAGATGTTACAGATTGAGACATTAGACTGGCTACGGTCCGCCGAACTGGCTGTCACCTCGACCAATAATAGAATGTCATACATTTTCATCTCCATTAGACACCCCCAGGGGGTATGGGTGTATAGTATCGGATGGTTAACATTTCCGACACTACGTCACAGAAAGGAGAAGCCATGGCTCAAGATAAATTCGATGTGGGTGGCATGACGTGCGCCGCCTGCCAGGCGCACGTAGACCGCGCCGTGAGCAAGCTCGACGGCGTCGAGAGCGTCGCGGTCAATCTGCTCGCCGGCTCTATGCTGGTGGACTACGACCCTGCGCAGGTCTCCCCCGACGATATCTGCACCGCCGTCGACCGCGCTGGCTACTCGGCCTCACCCGTCAGCACGGGCACCGACGCCGCCCAAAGCGGCAGTACGCAAGCCAGGTCCGGCGCCGCCCATATGGAGTCGCCGACCAAAAAGTTGGAGGCCGCCGCCTCTGCCATGCGCACCCGCCTCATCGTCTCAATCGTCTTCCTCATCCCGCTGTTCTACATAGGCATGGGGCACATGCTCGGTTGGCCACTGCCCGGCGTCTTCACCGACCACACCCACAGCATGACGCTCGCCCTCACTGAGCTCGTCCTACTCACCCCCATCGTCTACGTCAACGACGCGTACTTTATCAACGGGTTTAAATCGCTCGCGCACGGCGCGCCCACCATGGACGCCCTTATTGCCGTGGGCGCCACCGCCTCCATCGCCTGGTCGCTCTACGCTATGTTTATCATGGCCGACCAGCTGGCCGCCGGGCAGGTCCACAATGCCATGATGACGGGCATGGACAACCTGTATTTTGAGAGTGCCGGCACGATCCTGTCGCTCGTCACCGTGGGCAAATACCTCGAGACGCGCAGTAAGTCCAAGACCGGCGGTGCCATCGAGGCGCTGATCGACTTGGCGCCCAAGACCGCGACCGTCGTGGCCGATGACGGCAGCGAGACCACCGTCGACGTCGATGCTATCCTGCCCGGCCAGGTGCTGCGCGTGCGCCCCGGCGAGTCCATCCCCGTCGACGGCGTGGTACTCGAGGGCGCCTCGGCCGTCGATGAAAGCGCGCTGACCGGCGAGTCCATCCCTGTGGAAAAGACCGCCGGCGACACCGTCAACGCCGCCACGGTCAACCGCACCGGATCGTTTACCTTCCGTGCCACGCGCGTGGGCGCCGACACGTCGCTCGCCAAGATCATCCAGCTCGTCGAGGACGCCAACGCCACCAAGGCGCCCATCGCCCGCATGGCCGATAAGGTCGCCGGCGTGTTCGTACCCGTCGTGTTTGCGATCTCGGCCGTGACTTTTGTGGCGTGGATGGTACTGACCGGCAGCGTCAACGAAGCGCTCACCTCCGCCGTGGCCGTGCTGGTGATCAGTTGTCCGTGCGCGTTGGGCCTGGCCACGCCGGTCGCCATTATGGTCGGCACCGGCAAGGGCGCCGAGATGGGCATTCTGTTTAAGAGCGCCGAGGCGCTGGAGAATCTGCGCAACGTGGGCACCGTGGTGCTCGACAAGACGGGCACCGTTACCCGCGGCAAGCCGGCCGTAACCGACATTGTGGTTGCCGAGCGCGTCGACGGCGCGCCCGTCATGAGCGAGAAAGCGCTGCTCAAGCTGGCCGCCGCACTGGAGCGCCAGAGCGAGCATCCGCTGGCAGAGGCGATTATGGCCGAGTGCGAGACACGCGGAATCGTCGCGCGCATGGTCGAGGACTTTGCCGCCGTGCCCGGCCGTGGCGTCACGGCGCGCGAAGGTCAAAACGCCATTGCCGCCGGCAACGTGCAGCTGATGAACGAGCTGGGAGTCACCGTGCCCGAGGGGCTCGCCGAGCAATTTGCCGCCGAGGGCAAGACGCCGCTGTTCTTTGCCAAGAACGGTGAGCTTGCCGGTACCATTGCCGTGGCCGATGAGGTTAAGGAGACGAGTGCCAGAGCCATTGCCGCGCTGCGCTCGCTCGGCGTCGACGTGCGCATGCTCACCGGCGATAACCGCGTGACGGCCGAGGCCATCGCCCGCCGCGTGGGGCTCACCAGCGAGCAGGTCATCGCCGACGTTCTACCCGCCGACAAGGAGCGCCACGTGCGCGAACTGCAGGACGCGGGCGGCAAGGTCGCCATGGTGGGCGACGGTATCAACGACTCCCCCGCCCTGGCGCGCGCCGACGTGGGCCTTGCCATCGGTACCGGCGCCGACATCGCCAAGGAGGGTGCCGACGTGGTGCTCATGCGCAGCGATCTTATGGATGTCGCCCGCGCTATTGAGCTGTCGCGCGCCACGATCCGCAACGTCAAGCAGGACCTGTTCTGGGCGCTGTTCTACAACGGCATCGGCATTCCGCTGGCCGCGGGCGTGTTCTTCCCCCTCACCGGCTGGCAGCTCTCGCCGATGTTTGGCGCGGGGGCCATGAGCCTGTCGAGCGTCTGTGTCGTAAGCAACGCGCTACGTCTGCGGACCTTTAAGCCCAAGACGGCACGCTGAGGCACCCGACCTTGCCCCTCAAACCGTCGCTCGCGTACCCAAGTACGCTTCGCTCCTCTTTCGGGGCAATCTCGGGCACCTCAGCGCGCCTTTAAGATGACTCTATTCACGACTAAACTGTCAGATAACCTCAATCGATAAGGAGTACACCCATGCGTTACACGATCAAGACTTCCGGCCTTATGTGCGGCCACTGCGACGCTACTGTCGAGACGGCACTGCTCAACGTTGCCGGCGTGACCGATGCCGATGCCGATCACGAGACCCAGACCGTCCAGGTTGAGTGCGCCGACACCATAACCGCCGAGCAGCTCGCCGCCGCCGTCGAAGGCGCCGGCGAGAAGTTCCACGCCCTGTCCGTGACCGCCGCCTAGCAACTGATGGGGACATCCGGAAGATCGACCAGAAACGAGGACTCGCCATGATGGCAGACCATAAATCGGTGACCCGCATGCTCAAGACGGCACGCGGGCAGATCGACGGCATCCTGCGGATGGTCGAGGAGGACCGCTACTGCGTCGACATCTCCACGCAGCTCATGGCCACACAGGCACTCATCGCGCGCATCAACGCCGACGTGCTCAAGGCCCATATCGAGGGCTGCGTCGCCTCGGCCATCGAATCGGGCGACGAGGAGCTCAAGGCCGCCAAGCTCGCCGAAATCGAACGCGTCGTCGACAAGCTCGCCAAGTAATTGGTGCAATGGGGACAGGTTACTTTGCACCATCTTGGTGCATGGGGGACAGACTTGCGCCGCCACTAGTGCATGGGGACAGGTACGTTTGCACCACATTGGTGCAGATGAACCTGTCCCCTATGCACCAAATGGGGTATAAAGGCGTGCAGCATATCGAATGAGAGGCAGTTTGCATGGATAACTTTATGAAAGGTCGCAACGGCGCCGACGAACTCACCATCGTGCTCGGCTTTTTCGGCATCATCCTCGCGATGATCGGGTCGCTCGCACATTTCCAGTGGCTCAGCTGGATCGCCATCGCCGTCATCGTGATCGGCGTGCTGCGCGGCCTGTCCAAGAACGTCGACGCACGCCGCAAGGAGAACGAGGCCTTTGTCGCCGCGACCGCGAACGTCCCCGGCCTGGGCAAGTTCGTCGCCAGCCTGGGCGGCGGCGCTGCGGCGGCCAATGCCTCGCGCGCAGCCGGCACCAGCAAAGAGGACCTGGAGCGCGCCAAGCGCACGGCAAAGAAGATGTGGAAGGGCCGCAAGACCACGGCCTACCTCAAGTGTCCCAACTGCGGCCAGATGCTCTCCGTCCCCAAGGGCAAGGGCAAGATCCGCGTCACCTGCCCCAAGTGCCACGCCAAGATGGAAACCCGCTCCTAGCCACTGCGCGTGAGACAAATTAATCAGGTTTGTTTGTCCCAAATCTTAAGCATTTGTTCGATAAAAAGCCGAGGCCTCGTGTTGAGACCTCGGCTTTTTGCATGCGGCAACAGAATGTGACAAAGGGACAGTCCCTTTGTCACATCACTGCGTCGCACGCTTACGCCACGCCGTCGCGGGCAAGCTCCTCGGTCAGCGCCTCGGTAGGCATGGACATAATCGCGTCGAGTTCGGCATCCACCTCGGGAATGTGCTTGACCTTCAGCTTGCGCACCAAACCGCCGCGACACATCACGTGCATCGGCTCACGCAGGGCCGACAGGTCATCCAGAGGATTCTCGCGCGTCACCAAAATGTCGGCCGCCTTGCCGCACTCGATCGTGCCGGTCTCGCTGCCCAGGCCCAGCAGCTCGGCATTGACCTGCGTGGCCGTGTGCAGCGCAAAGGCATTGCTCACGCCGACGTACTTGGCAAAGTACGCCACCTCGCGCCACATGTCGTACTGCGTCACAAACGGGCAGCTCGAGTCCGTGCCCAGACCCACCTTGACGCCGGCATCCAGTGCGGCGCGGGCGCTCTCGATAATGCCCGAGCACACGATGTCACCGTTCTTCTTTTGCGTATCGGTCGAATGGGTCTTCTCCGGATCAAGCAGTACAAACGGCAACGCCGGACTGATCGTGCAGGTCACGCTCGGTGCGCGCCCCTCGAGCTGCGTACCCGCGGCGCCGCGATACAGGTCCAAGATCTCGGGCGTCATCGGAGCGCCATGCTCGATCGTGTCGACGCCGGCCTGAAGCGCGGCCTTTACGCCCTCAGTGCTCTCGACATGAGCCATAACCGGAAGGCCAACCTCGTGTGCCGCTTTGCACGCCGCCGCGGCGACATCGACCGGCATGCGCAGCACGCCAGGCTCTCCCACTTCGGTCGCATCGAACACGCCGCCCGTCACGAACAACTTGATGACGTCGGCACCGCGCGCATACAGGTCGCGTACCTGCTCGGCTGCCTCGGCGGGACTATTGGCTACCTGCGCGAACAAGCCTGCGCCATGACCGCCCGGCACCGTGACGCCCGTGCCCGGCGCGACAAGACGCGGACCCTGATACTTGCCGGCGTCGATGGCGTTGCGCACGGCGATGTCGGCAAACAGCGGATCGCCCGCACCACGCACCGTGGTCACGCCACTTGCCAGCTGTTGCTGGGCGCTGCCTTTGAGGATGTGGCGGACGATGGCGCGGCCCATGGGGTTGTCGAGCTTCTTCATGAGCGCGCCCGCATCGCCCGCCGAAACCGGCTTGCCCGAGCCGCACAGATGCACATGCATGTTGATGAGACCGGGCATGAGATACGCACCGGCCAGGTCGATGACCTCGGCACCCACCGGCGCCTGCGCCACGGCGCTCGCCCCCATCCACGTAATGACGCCGCGCTCAACTGCCACAGCCATATCGAGCTGCGGCTCCATATGCTCCGAACCATCCAGAACGGTCGCATTGATAAACAACGTGGGACGATCGGCAGTCGCCATATCGGACTCCTCCCCCTCAATTAACATGAACATTTGTTCATTATCACCTAGTCCAGTAGGGCTGCTGCAGACATATCGGCTAACGGAGAAAGGAGGGGAATATGAGGGAGGACGGGAGTCGATGCAGCCCTTCCCCAGCGGTGCCTACAAAACATCTCAATCTGTAACAGGAGAACCGTCTTTGAGCCTCCAGATGTTACAGAACAAGATCTTTCGGTCGCATACCCACCCTTTATCTCAATCTGTAACAGATAGACCAGTTTTCAGCAGCTAGATGTTACAGATTGAGACATTCGGTCGAGGCCGCACTTGTTCATCTCAATCTGTAACAATTACGGGCCCAAACAGCCCCAAGATGTTACAGACCGAGACAAACCCTCTCAGCGCCCATACCACTGACGCTTCCATTCCTTAGCCAGATCCGCCTGTTGCGGAATACCCGCCAGCCTCATCTTCTCGACCAGCTTCACCGGATTCTTAAGCTCGTTAAACGTAAACCGAAGCACCTTATGCCCGAGCATTGTCAGATGGGATTCCCGCTGACGCTCCGCCACAAACGGATCGATCGGCTCCCGGCCCTCGCCGGTCTGCAGCGTATACTTTCCCTTTCCGTCGAGCTCGCCGATCACGCACGTTCCATCCTCGAGCTTCCAGAAATAGTCGACGCGAAACACACGAGTCGGATCGAGCGGATCATGAAACTCCACCTGCAACTGCGGCACCGGAAAGCCGTACGCGATGAAGAACGCCCGGAAGCGCGACTCGCCGCCGTTTTCGGACAGTCCGTCCGCATGCGATGCAATCACCTGCGCCCTGCGATACCCACGCCGACCTTCGCAATCGGCGCGAAGCCGCTCACACAGTTCATCGCGCGACGAACCCTTCGCCCGCAAGGCAGAATCGGCAATTGCTAGCCCATAGGAAAACGGCGCCCGTAGCAGGCAATCCTCCACTGTGCGCCAAAACGGCGTCGCCCGCACACCGTCGACGCGCTCGAGTGCACCCGCCGCCTGCGGCCGCAGCAACCTGCACCCACCGCTCAACGCCGCAGAGCAGCCCGTCTTAACAAGAAAGCGAGGACCAAGCAAATCTTTCGGCACTTCCAAGCCCCACAGAAGTGCCGCGTCGTATCCCCAAAACGCCCAATCGGGATGAAACTTCGCAAGCCCCTTGATGGTCCGCAGCGCCCGCTCCGACGGCGTCAGCAAATCCCAATCATGTTGAAAGCAGAACAGATACGGCTCGGGCTCCGCGATATCATCGGCCCCCACATGGCGCCTCAGCCACATGAGATCGGCGTTGTCATGCGTTGCGAGCAGCGTACCTTGCTCCCCTGCCTCCGTGAGCCGCGCGAGCATCCTGTTTCGTGCCAATGTGTTACGAGTCGCATGTTTATGCTTGCAGACGGTACTGGGCACCTTCATCACCACCACATCAGACAAACGAACCATTGTCTCTGTTGCCCGCCGCGCCAAACATCTCATTCTGTAACAGGAAAACGGCATTTGAGCCTCCAGATGTTACAGAACGAGATCATTCGGCAGCGGTCCAACCCTTTGTCTCAATCTGTAACAGGCAAACCGGTTTTTAGCAGCTAGATGTTACAGATTGAGATAATTCATCAACAGCCAACCTTCCGTCTCGATCTGTAACAGTTACAAGCCCAAACTGCCTCCAGATGTTACAGATCGAGACATTCGGGAACCACGCGCCCGTCAATCTCGATCTGTAACAGGTAGACCGTGTTTTGACAGCCAGATGTTACAGATCGAGACAAGCCGGCATCGGCCCCGCCCCTACTCCCACTCCTGCTCGTAGATGTTGAGCGACTTCACGTACCGCCCTTGGGCACCCATGATGTCGCGAACGAGCCGCAAGAAAAAGCAGATGCGCGAGGTGTCAAAACCGTCCTGCAGGTCCTCGGGATGCACCGCGCCCGGCCCATCGACCGCCGTGTCGCTCAGGCGCGCAATGTCGTAGAGGTAGAGCTGTCCCGCTGTCAGCCAAACATCGTCGACACACGCGAGGCGCACCGCAATCGCGCCGTCGCTCCAATGCTCCTTTTGCACGATATGCGGGTCGTAGACATCAAAACGGCGGTCGGCGCGCGTATCCTTCAGCGCAACCATACCAGTCGCAGGATCCTTGCCCAAAATGCCAAAGCGCGAAAAGTACTGCGTATCGCGCACCTGCTTAAGTCGCTCGAGCGAAGCGGGCGAAATTGACGCTGGTGGCTCGTCAACATACAGTTCGAGCAGCGTCGCGCCATGGCGATAAGGGCGCTCAAACAATAGCCAATCGGTAAACGCCATGTTATAGGCCATGATTTCTTTTTGCGAGGGCTCGGCGTAATAGCTGAGCCACGGGTCGACAATGATCTCGAACTGCTCGCGCGCCGGCTCTAGGAATTGAAACTTCCGCAGCATCCAAAAATGGGCCATATCGGCAATATCGTTGCCGACAGCTTCGACCAGCTGCGCTCGGTCAAAAACATGATCAGTCATGGCATCCTCCTCAAACTGATGGACCTCAATTTGAGCTTACGAGGAGGGCGGACGACCGTGGCCAGCACGGGCAAAATGGGCCTCCGGCTGCAAACCAGATGCTGACCAAACACTTGGCGGAACACTTGACCGAATATGTGCACCGCAAAGAAACCGCAGGTAGATATAGACAGCTAGCCCGCCATTTTGAGCCAAGCGCCCGCTGGCACCACAGAAACAGCAGAACGCCACAACCGCAAACGCCGACGAATGAGCACCCACACGTCGACAAATGAACAGACACCCCGCAAAGAGTGTCCCCGACGACTAGGCAAAAAAGAACGTCCCCAATGACCAATGACTAGTCGTTGGGGACGTTCTTAAATGACTACCTTACAGCTCCAGCGCCTTGGCGACTTCGGCTGCGCAGGCAAGGGCATCGGCCATGGCGTTCACCACGAGCGAGCTGCCGTTGCGGGCGTCGCCGGCCACATATACCGGCGTGGCATCGGCGGCGACACCGTCCGTGCGAGCCGCGAGGTGCGAGCCCTCGACAGCCATCACCGGCAGCGGACGGCCAGCGGTGGCAACGGGCACGCCGACAGCATCAAACACGCCATGCTCGGGACCCGTAAAGCCGCATGCGATGAGCACCAGCTGCGCCGGCACCTCGTGCTCGGAGCCCGCGATGCGCTCCGGCTTCCCCGCCGACCAGTCCAGGTCGACCACGCGCAGACCAGCAGCCGCGCCCTTCTTGTCCAGCAGCACCTCGAGCGTATCCACGCCCCAGGCACGCATCTCGCCACCCATGGCAACGATGGCCTCCTGCTGGCCGTAGTCGGTCTTCTTCACGTTGGGCCACTGCGGCCAGGGGTTGCTCGCCGCGCGCTTATCGGGCGCCGCCGGCAAGAACTCAAACTGGCGCACGCTGCGCGCACCCTGGCGCACCGCGGTACCCACGCAGTCGTTGCCGGTATCACCGCCGCCAATGACCACGACATCCAAACCACGCGCGTCAATGGCAGGCTCGCCGCCGTCGAGCACCGAGACGGTCGAGGCCGTCAGATAGTCCACAGCGTACACCACGCCCGGAGCGTCAATGTCCGCAGCCGAAAGGCCACGCGGAGCACGGGCGCCGGCAGCCACCACGACGGCATCAAAGTCGTCGAGCTTGGCGGCAACCTTGGGATCGCTTACGTCGGCGTTCAGCTCAAAGACAATGCCCAGCTCACGCATGAGCGCCACGCGACGCTCGACCACGGACTTCTCGAGCTTCATGTTGGGAATGCCGTACATGAGCAGACCGCCCGGGCGGTCGTCGCGCTCAAACACCGTCACGCGGGCGCCACGACGCGCAAGCTCCCATGCTGCCACCAGACCAGCGGGACCGGAGCCCACCACGGCAACCGTGGGTGCACCCTCCCCTACCGGCTCAAAGCGGTGCGGACCGCCGTTGGCCCACTCATGGTCGCTAATCGCGCGCTCGTTGTCATGGATCGTCGTGGGCTGGCCATCGACCGAGCCCAGGTTGCACGCGGCCTCGCACAGCGCCGGGCACACGCGACTCGTGAACTCGGGCATGGGCGAGGTGAGCGACAGACGCTCGGCAGCCTCGTCCCAACGGCCGCGGTACACCAGCTCGTTCCACTCGGGAATCAGGTTGTGCAGCGGACAGCCGCTCGGACGTGCCTTGCCAAAGCTCGCGCCCATCTGGCAAAACGCCACACCGCACATCATGCAGCGGCTCGCCTGGGCACGGCGCGCGTCGTCGTCGAGCTCCACGTACAGCGGATCGAAATCGCGGCTGCGCTCCTCCACGGGGCGCAGCTCATGGGTCACGCGATCGATATCAAGAAAAGCGCCGGGCTTACCCATGGCACTTACGCCTCCTTCTTGGTCGAAGCAACAGAGCTGGAGGCGGTGGGCGCAGCACCCGCAGCACCACCCGCCACATCGAAGCGAGCGACATCCGCGGCACTCGCACGACCGGTCACAATGTCAAACGCCAGCTCCTCTGCCTGCGCATGTGTCTTGCCCACGGCCTCGGCCCCAGCGACAATCGCCAGCACGCGCTCGTACTCGGTCGGAATGACCTTCACAAAGTGCTTGCTCATCGTCTCAAAGCTGTAGAGCAGCTTGATGCCGCGTGGGCTCTGCGTTGCGTCCACGTGCTCCTGGATGAGCGCACGAATCTGCGCCAGCTCGCCGGCCGTCGGGGCTTTAAGCTCAACGCTCTCGTGGTTCACGCGGGCATCGAGCGTGCCGTATTGGTCAAAGACATAAGCCACGCCACCCGTCATACCGGCGGCGAAGTTCTGCCCGACCTCGCCCAGGATGAGCGCCAGACCGCCCGTCATGTACTCGCAGCCATGGTTGCCGCAGCCCTCGACCACCACGGTGGCACCGGAGTTGCGTACGCCAAAGCGCTGGCCGGCCAGACCGTTGATGAAGCCGCGGCCGCTCGTGGCGCCAAAGAACGCAACGTTGCCCACGATGATGTTCTCATCGAACTTGTAGGTCGCATGCGGGTTGGGGCGCACCGACACCTCGCCGCCCGAAAGGCCCTTGCCAAAGTAGTCGTT